>NZ_JBPQTW010000141.1:0-17411 GCF_051386535.1 Streptomyces sp. URMC 127 | reverse complement strand
ACCGGTCAAGGGTATCTGTGTATGGCAAGCGCCCGTCGACGGGACGTTCCGTCGGCGGGCGCTTGCCATACACAGATACCCTTGACCGGTGACCGACGCCCAAGAAACCGCAGCAGACACACCACTGCGAACCACCGGGGGCGCCCCCCCGGACGACGTCGTTTCGGCGCCGATCCCCCTACTGGAGCCACGCGAGGGCATCCCGCCGGTCGTCGCTGACAACGATGCCCTGGCGGAGGTCGTCGCCGCGTTCGCCGCGGGCACCGGCCCCGTCGCCGTCGACGCCGAGCGCGCCTCCGGATACCGCTACGGCCAGCGCGCCTACCTCGTCCAGCTGCGCCGCGAGGGCGCCGGCAGCGCGCTCATCGACCCGGTCGGCTGCCCCGACCTGTCCGCGCTCGGCGAGGCCATCGCCGACGCCGAATGGGTGCTGCACGCGGCCACCCAGGACCTGCCGTGCCTGCGCGAGATAGGGATGACGCCGACACGGCTGTTCGACACGGAGCTGGCCGGCCGGCTCGCCGGGTTCGCGCGGGTGGGTCTCGGAGCCATGGTGGAGAACGTCCTGGGGTACGCCCTGGAGAAGGGCCACTCCGCCGTCGACTGGTCGACCCGCCCCCTGCCCGACCCCTGGCTGCGCTACGCCGCCCTCGACGTGGAGCTCCTCGTCGACCTGCGCGACGCCCTGGAGGCGGAGCTGGAAAGCCAGGGCAAGCTGGAGTGGGCCCGCCAGGAGTTCGACGCCATCGCCTCCGCGCCGCCCGCCCCGCCCCGCAAGGACCCCTGGCGCCGCACGTCCGGGATGCACAAGGTGCGCAGGCGCCGCCAGATGGCGGTGGTGCGCGAGCTGTGGACCGTACGCGACCAGGTGGCGCAGCGGCGCGACGTCTCGCCGGGCAAGGTGCTCGGCGACGCCGCGATCATCGAGGCGGCCCTGCACATGCCGCCGAACGCGCACGCGCTGGCGGCCCTGCCCGGCTTCGGGCACCGCATGAGCCGCAAGCAGCTGGAGCAGTGGCAGGCGGCGGTCGACCGCGCCCGCGCCGTCCCGGACGCCGAGCTGCCGCAGCCCGGCCAGCCGCTCACCGGCCCGCCGCCGCCGCGCGCCTGGGCCGACAAGGACCCGGCGGCCGCGGCCCGGCTCACGGCGGCCCGTACGGCCGTGTCCGCGCTCGCCGAGCGCCTCACCATGCCGCAGGAGAACCTGATCACGCCGGACACGGTGCGGCGCCTGTGCTGGGAGCCGCCGAAGCCGGCGACTCCCGAGGCGGTGGCGGAGGTCCTCTCCGCGCACGGCGCGCGCCCGTGGCAGATCGAACAGGTGACCCCGGTTCTGGTGAAGGCCCTCACGGAGGCCGAGGCCTGAGCCTGCGGCACCACCCTTTCCCGGGCTGCGCCCCGGCCCCTCCCAGGGGCCGGGGCGCAGCCTTTTGCCTTCGCGCCACCCATCGCCGCAACGGCGCGCGACCACCGCAAACGTCCCCGGCGGTGCCGAACCGCCAGTAGCCCCGCCGCACCCCTCGCCGCTCACGGAATGTGACCTTCGCCGCTCCCCGCCAGGGGACTGGGCAACTTAGTTACCCGTAAGTAGCATGACGGTGTCAGCCCGCACCGCGGCGGAGCCGTCCCCGGCATGCCCGCGCGCAGCGATCCCGCACAGGAGGAGAGCCAAGTGCCTCGTACCGCTAGGGACGTCGTATTCGTCGACGGCGTCCGCACCCCGTTCGGCAAGGCGGGCCCGAAGGGCATCTACCACGAGACCCGCGCCGACGACCTCGTCATCAAGTGCATCCGTGAGCTGCTGCGCCGGAACCCGAACCTGGACCCCGCCAAGATCGACGAGGTCGCCATCGCCGCGACCACGCAGATCGGCGACCAGGGCCTGACCCTCGGCCGTACGGCCGGCATGCTCGCGGGCCTGCCCCAGACCGTGCCCGGCATGTCCATCGACCGCATGTGCGCCGGCGCCATGACCGCCGTGACGACCGTCGCCGGCGGCGTCGCCTTCGGCGCGTACGACATCGCCCTCGCGGGCGGCGTCGAGCACATGGGCCGCCACCCGATGGGCGAGGGCGTCGACCCGAACCCGCGCTTCCTGTCGGAGAAGCTGGTCGACGACTCCGCCCTCGTCATGGGCATGACGGCGGAGAACCTGCACGACCGCTACCCGCAGCTCACCAAGGAGCGCTCGGACGCCTACGCGGTCCGCAGCCAGGAGAAGGCCGCCAAGGCGTACGCCGACGGCAAGATCCAGGCCGACCTGGTGCCGATCTCCGTGCGCCGCACCACCCCCGAGGGCGGGGAGCTGGGCTGGGGCCTGGTCACGGCCGACGAGCCGATGCGCCCGGGCACCACCATGGAAGGCATCGCGAACCTCAAGACGCCGTTCCGCCCGCACGGCCGCGTGACCGCCGCCAACTCCTCCGGCCTCAACGACGGCGCCACCGCCTCGCTGATCGCCGCCGAGGACGTCGCGCGCGAGCTGGGCCTGCCGGTCCGGATGCGCCTCGTCTCGTACTCCTTCGTGGGCGTCGAGCCCGAGGTCATGGGCTACGGCCCGATCCCGGCGACCGAGAAGGCCCTGGCCAAGGCGGGCCTGACGATCGACGACATCGGCCTCTTCGAGCTCAACGAGGCCTACGCCGTGCAGGTGCTCGCGCTCCTGGACCACTACGGCATCGCCGACGACGACCCGCGCGTCAACCAGTACGGCGGCGCCATCGCGTTCGGCCACCCGCTGGCCTCGTCCGGCGTCCGTCTGATGACCCAGCTGGCCCGCCAGTTCGAGGAGCAGCCGCACGTCCGCTACGGCCTGACCTCGATGTGCGTCGGCCTCGGCATGGGCGGCACGGTCATCTGGGAGAACCCCCACTTCGACGGAGGCACCAAGTGAGCACCACCGCTGAACTTCTCAAGGGTGCGGCGGAGCTGTTCCCCGACGAGGTCGTGACCCAGGCGCACGTGCGCCACTTCGACCTCCCCTTCGGCGCGGGGCGCTTCGCGCTCATCACGCTGGACAACGGCCTGGACCACACCAAGCCGACCACCTTCGGCCCGCAGTCGCTCGCGAACCTGAACGCCGCGATCGACCAGGTCGAGAAGGAGGCCGCCGAGGGCTCCGTCACCGGCATCGGCCTCACCGGCAAGCCCTTCATCTTCGCCGTCGGCGCCGACCTCAAGGGCGTCGAGCTGCTGAAGAAGCACGAGGACGCGCTCGCCATCGGCAAGGGCGGCCACGACGTCTTCAAGCGCCTCGCCTCCCTCGCCGTCCCGACGTTCGCGTACTACAACGGCGCGGCCATGGGCGGCGGCGTCGAGGTCGGCCTGCACTGCACGTACCGCACGGTCTCGCGCGCCATCCCGGCCTTCTCCCTGCCCGAGGTCTTCCTCGGCCTGGTCCCCGGCTGGGGCGGCTGCACCCTGCTGCCGAACCTCATCGGCGCCGACCGCGCGGTCTCGGTCATCATCGAGAACTCGCTCAACCAGAACCGCCAGCTCAAGGGCAAGCAGGTCTTCGAGCTCGGCATCGCCGACGCGATCTTCGACGGCGCCGACTTCCTGGAGCAGTCCCTCATCTGGACCGCTCGCGTCCTCAAGGGCGACGTCCAGGTCGACCGCGCCGAGATCGACCGCGGCGAGGCCTGGGACCAGGCCGTCGAGCGCGGCCGCTTCATCGCCGACTCCAAGGTGCACGGCGCCGCCCCGGCCGCCTACCGCGCCCTGGACATCATCTCCGCGGCGAAGAACGGCGACCTGCGCCAGGGCTTCGACGCCGAGGACCAGGCCCTCGCGGACCTGATCATGGGCGACGAGCTGCGCAGCGGCATCTACTCCTTCAACCTGGTGCAGAAGCGCGCCAAGCGCCCGGCCGGTGCCCCCGACCGCTCGCTGGCCCGCCCCGTCACCAAGGTGGGCGTCGTCGGCGCCGGCCTGATGGCCTCCCAGCTCGCGCTGCTCTTCGCGCGCCGCCTGGAGGTCCAGGTCGTCCTCACCGACATCGACCAGGAGCGCATCGACAAGGGCGTCGGCTACGTCCACGGCGAGATCGACAAGCTCCTCGCCAAGGGCCGCATCGGCAACGACAAGGCCAACCGCCTCAAGGCCGCCGTCACCGGCTCCCTCGACAAGGCCGCCGCCTTCGGCGACGCGGACTTCGTCATCGAGGCCGTCTTCGAGGAGATGGGCGTCAAGCAGCAGGTGTTCGCCGAGGTCGAGGCGGTCGTGCCCGCGCACACCATCCTCGCGACGAACACCTCCTCGCTGTCCGTCAGCGAGATGGCGTCCAAGCTCAAGCACCCCGAGCGGGTCGTCGGCTTCCACTTCTTCAACCCGGTCGCGATCCTCCCGCTGCTGGAGATCGTCCGCGGCGAGAAGACGGACGACGCCTCCCTGGCCACGGCCTTCGCCGTCGCGAAGAAGCTGAAGAAGACCGCGGTCCTGGTGAAGGACGCCCCGGCGTTCGTCGTCAACCGCATCCTCACCCGCTTCATGGGCGAGATCCAGAACGTCATCGACGAGGGCACGCCGGTCGCGGTCGCGGAGAAGGCCGTCGAGCCGCTCGGCCTGCCGATGTCCCCGCTGGTGCTGCTTGAGCTCGTCGGCCCGGCCATCGGTCTGCACGTCTCCGAGACGCTGGCCGGCGCGTTCCCCGACCGCTTCAAGGTCTCCCCGAACCTCGCGGCCGTCGTCAAGGCCGGGAAGCGCGGCTTCTACGTCTACGACAGCGGGAAGCCGGAGCTGGACCCGGAGGTCGCGGCGCTGCTGAAGCAGGGCGACTCCGTCCTGACGGAGGAGCAGGTGCGGGCGCGCGTCCTGGAGGCGGTCGCGCAGGAGATCGGCATCATGCTGGACGAGGGCGTCGTCGCCGAGGCGCAGGACATCGACCTGTGCCTGATCACGGGCGCGGGCTGGCCGTTCCATCTGGGCGGCATCACGCCGTACCTGGACCGGGAGGGCGTCTCCGAGCGGGCCGCCGGCCGGCGGTTCCTGCCGGTGGGCGTCGCGAGCGTCCCGGCGTAGTCGCTAGGCGCTGAGCCGTCACGAGGGCCGTACGGGGCTTCCCCGTACGGCCCCCGCTGTTGGCTTGGCGCCGTGGGCACGTGCGGCCCCGTGAAGCTCCAGGCCGTTGCAGGACTGCTTCGCTTTACGTCCTGCAACGGCCCTTCGCGTCCCGGGGCCTTCCGCTACCGCTGCTGCAGGGCTCGGCCCATCGGGGTCGGATAGGCCAAAGGCGCGTAGTCCTCGGGCAGCGTCTCCATCACCGACCGGATGAATGCCGCCGATTCCGACGGTGACAGGGCGCAGGACCTGAGCAGATCGTAGGAGCGCCTGCGGGCGACGACCCTTTCGAGGTCCTCCATCAGCGTCCCGTTGTCGGAGCTCTCTTCCCAAGCCACTTGGGTGTCGTCTGCCAGGGTGAACAGCGCCAGGGAGCCGCCCACCAGGGGGTGCCCTCCATAGGCGAACGGCAGCACCTGCACCACGCCCGCGGACGTCAGCATCAACTCGATCAGCCGGGCGAGCTGCGCCCTCATGACGGCAGGCCCGCCGAAGCCGCGGTGCAGAACAGCCTCATCGAGAATCGCCGAGTATTCCGGCGGATTGTCGCGCCGGAACACGGCTTGCCGACTCATCCGGCGATTCACAGCTTCCTCGATGGCGTCCTCTGTGTCGCGCGGGTAATGCATCTTGTAGAGAGCGCGGGTGAAGTCCGCCGTCTGCAGGAGGCCCGGAACCACCTGGCAGGTGTACTCGGCGATGACGCAGGCCTGTGCTTCCAGATCCATCCGCCTCGCGAGCTGATCCGGAGAACTCTCATTCCGTGCGAGCTGGTACAGCTCACTGAAAATCCCGTCGGTGCCGAACTGGGCATCCAGCAATGCCGGAAGCTCCGGCGGCGGCATCGAATCCGCTGTCTCCACCCTCGCCAAGTGGCTCTTACTGAAGTTCACGATCTCGGCGAGCCGTTCCAGGCTCATGCTCCCGCGATACGCGCGCATCTTTGCACCGAACAAGTGCCGAGCGGACCGGGTGGGCAGCGCCGCACGGTGACGACCGCCTCATGCCTCACCTGCACCATCCTCGTCATGCGCCGCGCCGCGGCCCTCCGGGAGGGCCTCGCCGCCGTCGAGGAGGTCGAGCGCCGCCGCAGGGAACACGTTCAGAACGGACACCGCTAGACCGATCGGGTGAACCCGCCCCTCGCCCGAACAGTGCGACGAAGCGTTTTCCCTCAAGCGCGGCAACGCCCGCAGAGGACACAGCCACCACATGTGATTATCCGTAGAAAGATCCCCATCTTGCCCTCTTTATGACACCCGCGCGAGCCTGTCACGTGCCTCGCAGGTGGAGACGCCGGAGACAGGCCGGCGCACTCGGGGCCAGAAGGGGGAACGAGTGAGAATCCTCAAGTCTCTGGGAGTCATCGTGGCCACGATGATGCTCGCTCTCGGCATCGGTGCGGGGCTGGCTCCGTCGGCGTACGCCGTCAAGGCGGGGCCGAACGACGCGAGTTACAGCGCCGAGAACCTCATCGATCGCAGTGAGGCTCCCAGGACCGGCACCGCGTCTCAGGGCGCGACCAACGACCGGCTTCCCCCGCAGGCGGAGTCCCTGCAGTGCCGGGACGCGTACCTGTCGGGTCCGACGTTCGCCATCACGTGCTCCGGCAACAGGTTCTACGTCTGGGCCGACTGCTCGAACGGATACCGGTACACGGTGGGCCCGTTCAACGGGACGTACCGCGTGACCATCACCTGCCCGGCCGGCTCCCGCGCCCTGCAGGGCGGCGCGTACGGCAGCTGATCACCCCCGGTTCGCCCTGCCGGTCCCCTGACCGGCAGGGCGAACCCGTACGGACCGCGGCCGCCGGCATCGCGAGCGTCACTCAACGAGGGCATGGCCCCCGTCGGCGAGGATGTCGGGACGCCGACCCCGGCTACCCGGACTTCTTCGAGCTCAAGCGCACCCGCACGGGCGGCCTGGACTTCAGCTGAGCGCTCCGGCCGAAGCGGGCCCCGGGCATCGACAGCTCTCGCCCGTACGAGTGTCAGTGGGTGTCGCTAGGCTTGACCCTTTTGGCGCGGACCGCGTGAAGCGCCCCCGCAGACCCGGAAAATGACGGTCAGATACGGACAGCCCCCGAGCATTTTCGTGTGTACCTCGTCACCCATTTGAGGTGATCCGAGTCACATCGCCCTGCCGGTCCCGGCGGTGAGCTGCCTGGTTTCCGATTCCGACAACAGGAGAGGGCGATTCAACATGCGATCGCATGTCGCGTCTTCGTTGATGGACAAGGCAAGATGGGGAACATGTCGGCACAGAAGTGTGATCGGCATCACTTCTGCAGCGTTCGCCTTGCGTACGCCGCGGTAACAGCATTCGGGCACGGCGAAGGCCCCACCCCGTGCCGGCCTAGCAACCAGGTGAGGCCTTCTCTCGACGCTCCGTCTGCAGCGTGGGCCCCGGCCTCTTGGGCCGGGGCCTTACGCGTTCTCGGACAACAGGTCTCGCACGATCTTGTAGAGCGTGTAGACCGGCCCCAGCCAGCGGGCCGACCTGTACGGCCGGTCCCCCTTGCTGCAGTACGGACAGCGCCCCTCCGGCCTGTGTGCCATTGGGTTTCACCCCTCTCCGGGCCCACGGCCTTCGTGGACTCCGCGGAGGCTCACGAGGCGTCCAGGACCCTGGGGGTGAATCGATGGGGATAACCGTACCCGTGCGAGGGGACGCCTGTTGTTCCGTCAACTCCTGCCGAGAGCCGGTGTTGCAGGCACTGCGTGCCACTCGTCACCCGTCAAAGGCTGATGCCGTGTTAACCACCTTCGGCCACCCTGCCGTCCACCTGCGGAAGGAGCGCGCGCAGGCCGGGTACGCAGTGTCAGTTCCCGAACACCCCGTAACCCATCTCACACTTGGAGTGAGGTTCACCACGCACCTCACCTGTATCGCGCATCGATTTTCGGCGCCGCGCCCCCGTCAGTGCGAGCCCGCGCCCCACGTCTTGGCGATCTCCACCAGCGCCCGCACCGCCTTCGCGATCAGCGCGGCGTCGTCCCGTACCCGCCGGTTGTGCTCGACGTGGAGGAACGGCACGCTGGCCTCCTCCGCGTCCTCGCCCTCGACGTTCGTGCGGCCTTCGAGGCGGCCGCAGTAGCGCTCCCAGACCTCGCAGACGCGCAGGCCCTGCGCGCGGTAGGCGGTGGCGAGGCGGCGGGCGGAGGGCAGGCCCGTCTCGCCGCTGCCCGGGGAGACGACGACGTCGTGGTCGGGCAGGCTGCTGTCGGCGAAGCCGTGGACCTGGACGGCGGGGAGGCGGCGCTCGGCGAGGGCGCCGGCGACCGCGGCGAAGACGGAGTCGCGGCGGTGGGCGACGTCCGCGGCGTCGGGCCCGGCGCCGGAGTCCGCCGCGCGGTGGGCGCCGGCGAGGACGAGGACGCCGCCGGGCGCGCCGCGCAGCAGGCCGATGCCGAGCTGCTCGGTGTGCTGGTCGGCGGAGGGGTGCGGGACCTGGACCTGCCAGCGGGCCGGGCCGCGCAGGTCGGCGTAGATACGGCCCCAGCCGCGGCGGACCTCGCCCTCGCGCGTGGCGTCGGCGATCTCCGCGTAACGGGCGCCGCCGCTGTCGGCGAGGGTGCGGACGGCGTAGCCCACGCCCGCCAGGCGGCGGGCGGCCGCGGGGCGGTCGCCGTCGAGGAGGGCGCGGACGCCGTCGGCGACGGCGCGGCGCTCGCGCTCGGTGGGGAGGCGGTAGCTGCCGTCGGCGGTGATGCCGGCGGTGTAGTCGGTGATGCGGCGGCCGAGGTCGACGCTCGCCGTGGGCTCGGGGGCGGCCTTGCGCGAGGTGACGCCGTCCTTGCGGGCCGCGGGCCCGTCCGCGGCGGGCGCGCCCCCGCAGCCGGCCGTCCCGGCGAGGGCCAGCGCGCCGAGCAGCACGCAGGTCAGCACGGCGCGTGCGGGGCGCGCGGTGCGGGCTGTGCTGGCGGCGATCTCGTAGGCCGGCCGGGTCCTCATGCGGGCAAAAGTACCCCGGAGAGAAGCAGTCTTCCGCCTCCTACTTCAACTGGTCCCGCTAAGCACGCATATGAGGCGCGCGTCGTCAAGGTTTTGTCTGTCCTTTAACTTCCACTTAGAATTCAGCGGTTCCCGTTAGTTCATCCTGATGTGCGGCAAGCGGAACAAGGTATTCCGCCGACCCCGGCAATGCCGAGCCGCGGCCGAAAGGAATGCCAGGAATGCCGCTGTCCGCCCCGCGCGGCGCGCGCCGGCGCAAGCTGCGCCGACGCGCCGACATGCCTCTCCTCGGCGGCGCCCGCCCGCCGATCGCCGCACTCCTGGCTCTCCTGCTGCTGGTCGCGGGCGCGACCGCGCTCGTACTGGGCGACCACGACCGGTCCGCCGCCGGCAAGGCCGTCCTCTCCTCGCAGCAGCGGGTCGCGGAGGACGGCGCCCTCGCTCTGCGCGCCTCCCTCGACGAGAGCGTCACCGACCTCCAGCGCGCGGCCGCGCTCTTCGCCGGCCCCGAGGCCGTACCGGCCGACACCGTCCTGGACAAGCTGGGCAAGGTCTACAACAAGTGGCGCGGCCTCGCCGTCACCGACCCCGCGGACGGCACGCTCCTCGCCGCCCGCGGTGAAACGATTCCGCTGGCCGACGCCCTGAAGAACGGGACGGACAACTCCGGCAAACAGGACAGCAAGGACGGAACCCCCGTCCCCCGCCTCGTCAAACTCCCCTCCGGCGACACCCGCATGCTCGTCACCGCCGCCCTCCGCGGCGGCGACAAGCCGCGCCTCCTCGTCGCCTCCGGCACCCTCAACGTGCCCGGCATCTCCACCGGCGAGAACCGCTCCCTGCTCGTCGTCGACTCCGCCGGCACGGTCCTGGCCAAGGACGGCCCGTCGATCGCCCGCACCGCGTGGGCCAAGCGCGCCGCGAAGACGGCGGCCGCGGCCTCCGGCAGGACGCCCGAGCCCGGCGGCCACCCCGGCGCGAGCGGCAGCCTCATGGGCGGTACGGACAAGCACCGCACGGCCGTCGGCTACGCGGCGGCGGGCCGCGCGCCCGGCGAGAGCAGCCCGGCGGGCGGTCTCGGCCTGTCCGTCGTCACCTCGGTCAAGGTCACTGAGGACGCCAAGGCGGTGCGCACCCAGGCCTTCGGCCTCGTCGCCGCCGCCGTACTGCTGGTCCTCGCCGTACTCGTGACCTGGATCCTGATCCGTACGGTCCAGCGCCCGCTGATCGGGCTGTACCTGGAGAGCCGCCGCCTCGGCCGCGGCGAGCTCGACCGCCCCGTGCGCGCCTTCCGCGGCCGCGAGCCGGCCCGGATCGGCGCCGCCCTGGAGAGCCTGCGCGGCCAGCTCCTCGGCGGGCGCCCCACCCGCGCGGGCCGGGCCCGCGGCGGCATCGGCACGCGCACCACCGTCCTCGTCTGCGGCGCGCTCCTGCTCGCCTGGGCCGCACCGCTCCTGCTGCTGCTCAACCGGGCCGGCAGCGGCGTGACCGTACCCAAGCAGCTGGTCGAGGACCAGCGGCGGCGTACGGACACCGCCGCCGACCGCGTCCGCAAGGCCCTCAACGAGGGCTGGGCCGACGTGGCCTCCGTCGCGCAGATCGTCGGCGCGGGCGGCGAGCCCGAGGACAAGGCGGATAGGGCGGATAGGGCGGATAGGGCGGATAGGCCAGATACCGCAGATAAGGCAGACAAAGCGGCCAAGGAAGACGGCGGCGCGGACAGCGCCACCAAGGCCGTCCTGCAGACGACCCTGCGCGAGCACCCCCGCTACCGCTCCGTCTACGTCCTCGACGGCGACGGCAAGGTCCTCACCCGGGCCGGGGCCGCGCCGCGCCACCCGGCCGGGCAGAAGCCCCGCGCGGACTCCGTCGCCCAGCTCAACACCTCCGGCAAGGAGCCGGCCGTCGCCGCGTACGCCGCCGTGCCCGGCGGCAAGGGCCGCACCGTCGTCGGCGAGTACGACCCGCAGTTCCTGATCTCCATGGTCACCCGGCCCGGCCTCGGCCAGGTCTGGCTCGTGGACGAGGGGCACCGCATCATCGCCGCCGACCGCCAGCACGGCTTCCGCGCCTTCGCCAAGCTGCCCGGCGACCACCTGAACGACCTCGTCACCAAGGCGCGCAAGGACACCGACGGCACCGCCCTCCTGCACCGCGCCGGCGGCGGCTCCTCCCTCGCTGCCGCGGCGTCCTTCACCGGCGGCGGCGCCGTCCGCGACCTCGGCTGGCAGGTCGTCAGCGAACAGCCGGCGTCCTGGCTGGAGCTGCCCGAGTACACCGCGCAGCGCCACACCATGCTCGCCGGGCTGCTCGGCGTGACCGCCGCCGTCGCCTGCCTGGGCTGGCTGCACATCATCGTGATCCGCCCGCTGCGCGCGCTCGCGGACCAGGCCGAGGCGCTGGCCGGCGGCGACCGCAGGACCGTGCTGTTCCCGCAGCACCACGACGAGGCGGGCGCGGTCGTCCGCAACCTCGAACTGATCCGGCAGCAGCTGCGCACCGCCGAGCGACCGCCGGCCGGAAGGAACTGACGCGTGCTCTTCCTCTATACGGTCCTGGTGATCTGCTGCGCGATCGTCCTGGTCGCGGGCGTGATCGAGCAGCGCCGGCACTTCACCAACCTCGACATGATCCCCACCCGGGTGCTGATCAACGGCATCCGCGGCAAGAGCTCCATCACCCGGCTGTGCGCGGGCGCGCTGCGCGGCGGCGGGCTGGTCACGGTCGCCAAGACCACCGGCACCGCGGCCCGCTTCATCCACCCGGACGCCACCGAGGAGCCCGTCTACCGCAAGTTCGGCATCGCCAACGTCGTCGAGCAGATCGGCATCGTGCGGCGCGCGGCCGCGTACCGGCCGCACGCGCTGGTCATCGAGTGCATGGCCGTCATGCCGGCCCTGCAGGAGGTCAACCAGACCAAGCTGATCCGCTCCACCATCGGCGTGCTGTGCAATGTCCGCGAGGACCACCTGGCGGAGATGGGCCCCACCCTGGACGACGTCGCCCGCTCGCTGAGCCGCTCCATGCCGCACGGCGGGATCTGCGTCACCGCCGAGCGCGACCGGCTGCACATCCTGCGCGAGGAGGCCGCCAAGCGCGACTGCGAGCTGATCGCGGTGGACCCGGAGACGGTCACCGACGCCGAGCTGCGCGGCTTCAGCTGGTTCACGTTCAAGGAGAACGTCGCCATCGCGCTCGCCGTCGCCGAGCTCCTCGGCGTCGACCGGGCCACCGCCCTGCAGGGCATGTACGACGCGCCGCCGGACCCCGGCGTGCTGTCCGTCGAGCGCTACCTCACCCCCGAGGGCATGCCGTTCCGGTTCGCCAACATCTTCGCGGCCAACGACCCCGAGTCGACCCTCATGAACGTCGAGCAGCTGCTCAGCCTCGGTGCCATCGAGCGGCCCCTGCACGTCCTCATCAACTGCCGCCCCGACCGCGTCGAGCGCAACGGCCAGATGGGCGAGCTCATCCCCCGCCTCGCCCCCGAGTCGGTCTTCCTCATCGGCCACCCGACCAAGAGCGCCGCCGACGCGATCCCCGCCGACTGGCGCTCGCGCATCGTCGACCTCGGCGGCGACCGCCGGGACCCGGCCGAACTGGAGCGGGAGATCCTGGACCGGCTCGGGCCGGGCGCCTCGCTCATCGCCATCGGCAACATCCACGGACAGGGCGAGCTGCTGCTGGAGCGGCTGGCGGAACTGCCGGCGGACGAGGAGCCGGCGCAGCACGCAGCGACGGAGCAGGAGGTACTGGCGGCGCAGCACGTACAGGCGGCGCAGCACGTACAGCCGGGTCCGGGGCCGGAGGAGCCCCCGGTCTACGTCCCGACGTACATCGACACAGACCACGCATATCCCGTGTACCGCGCAGACCACACCCATCCAGGAGACTTCCGTTGATCCCCGCCGTCCTCACCCCGGAGATCGCCGCCATCGGGATCGCCCTCGGACTGCTGTTCTCCCTGGTCTGCTACCTGACGACCAACCTCTCCCCCGGCGGCATGATCACGCCGGGCTGGCTGGCCCTCACCCTCGTCGAGAGCCTCCAGCGCGCCGCCATGGTCGTCGGCATCACCGTCCTGACGTACCTGGCCACGCTGCTGCTGCAGCGGTACGTGATCCTCTACGGCAAGCGGCTGTTCGCGGCGGTCGTGCTGACCGGTGTCGTGCTGCAGGCGACGCTGTACGTGATCCTGCAGCAGCAGTTCCCGCTGATGTACGCGAACCAGACGCTCGGCTTCATCGTCCCCGGCCTGATCGCGTACCAGCTCGTGCGCCAGCCGCGCGGCGCGACCCTGCTGGCCACCGGCACGGTCTCGCTCGCCAACTACGTCGTCCTGACCGCCGGCATCCTGCTGGGCTTCATGCCCACCGCCTGAGCCTTCCCGACCACGGAGCAGCCCCATGACGAAGGACCGGAACAAGGACCGGAAGAAGGCCCGTAAGCAGACCCGTAGGCAGGCCCGGAACAAGGGCCTGACCGGCCGCCACGCCCTCCACACCCTGGTCGTGCTGGGCCTGCTCGGCACCAGCGCGTACCTCACGGTGGAGCTGCGCGAGAAGCAGGACGGGGCCGCGCCGCCGGTGCAGTCCGTCGCCGGCGCCGGGAAGGCGTCCGGCAGCAAGCCGGCCTCCGGGGAGCGCCGCTTCGAGCGGCTGGCCAACCCGGCCCGCACGGTCGTGCGCGCGGCGGACGGCGGCGTCCTCGCCACCTTCACCGACGGCGCCCGCACCGCGGTCCTCACCGGCGCGAGCCGCACCTTCACCGAGCCCAAGCACACGGACGCGAAGGTGACCACGGACAGCTGGGTGCGGCTGCTGCCGGAGGCGTGGAAGGAGGGCTCCGAGAAGGCGGCCTGGTTCAAGGACTGGTTCAGCAGGTCCCTTGGCAGCAAGGACCCCGACATCTTCGCCTTCGCCATGGAATACCTGGAGGGCGCCCCGCAGAAGAAGGACGCCCAGGGCGTCCCGTACGCCGGCGACGCCCAGTTCGGCCCGCCGAACCCCAACGGCTCCGTCGCCGGCGACCTCCGCCTCGAACAGTCCGACTTCTACGACTACCTGGGCATCCCGTACCGCTTCCGCGACGGCACCGTCGAACGCCCCGAGCCGGCGCGCTTCCGGGCCATGGACTGCTCGGGCTTCGTCCGCACGGTCTTCGGCTACCGGGCCCGCTACCCCCTCCTGGCCAAGGACGCCAAGGGCGACGGCCTGCCCCGCACGGCCGACGGCATGGCGCGGCTCTCCCCCGGCGTGCCGGTGCTGGAGCTCAGCGGCAAGCGCCCCGACAGCACCGACAAGCTGCAGCCGGGCGACCTGGTCTTCTTCGAGATCGACAAGCGCACCGGCGAACGCCTCGACCACGTCGGCATCTACCTGGGCCTCGACACCGACGGCAAGCCCCGCTTCATCTCCAGCCGCGAAGAAGCCAACGGCCCCACCTTCGGCGACAAGGGCGGCACGGCCCGCCTGGACGGCAACGGCTTCTACGCCACGGGACTGCGAAGCGCGAAGCGGCTCTGACGGACGGCGGCAGCGCCCAGCCCTGTGGCGCCCCGCCCTGCAGCACGGCAAACTTACCGATTCCCGCGCCGCCCGCTCGGCGCACCCGGCCACCCGGCCCCGGCCGACCGGCCCTGGACGACCGGGGCTTGCTGATCCGTCAAGGACGCGCAATCGCGGTATGGACCGCACTTTCGGCTATGCCGCGACGGGCCGTCAGGTCTCGACGTCACCAAGTCCACCGAGGGAACGACGCTCACCACGTTCGAGTACGCCTACGACGACGGGCGAGCGGAAGGCCACGTACGACGCCCGCAACCGGATGCGGACCAACGGCGAGGCCACCTACAGCTACACCCCGCGGTACCCGGAAGTCCTCGACAACGTCCGGCCTCGCCGAGGAGAACCGCACACAGACATCCCGGCAAATAAAGAAGCAAGGCCTTGAAATCGGCGACCGAGTGTGTCAGATCAACATAAGCAAACGATGTCAGGGAAGGGACGGGATGGAGCTGTGACGTTGCTGGATCTGGACGTAAAGAAGACAGTTGGTACGTCAGCGGGGATGTTTGCCTTGTGGCGAATCTCCCGCTTCGCCGAGGTGACCGATCCGGAGGCCTGGGAGGACGAGGTCGCGGAGGAAGAGAGCCTCACCGAAGCCATCACGGAAGGCGCCTTGGTGCCCGTCAACATCGGCGGTGACGGCGCCTACCAGTTCACCGTTCGCGGCGTCTCGGCGCTCGGCAGCCTATCGGAGCGCGAGGCATCGTTCCGCCTCGTTTCGTCACAGCCCTACCTCCTGGTTTCTGATGGCCTAGTAGGACTGGGAGGCCTTGAGGCGGTCGGAGAATACACCGGCGCTGACCGACTCCGACTTCCGGTCGAATCAGGAAGATATGCCGTCCAGATTCACCTGATTGACTGGAAGGCTGAACCTGGAGCACTCGGCGCGGACGGCAGGCCAGCAGCAAACGCCTTGCCGGACTTTGTGATTGAAATCTGCCGAGAATCACCGAAGGAAAACAGCGAATACCGCAGAAACGTAGTCACGTTTACCAGGCAATGACACCTCTAGCGCGAGGTCGACTGTAGGGCCATAAAGGCGCCTGCCTGCAAAGTGAGCGAAGGAGCCCTGCCAGGCGTTGCCTGGCAGGGCTCCTTTTGCCGGCGGCCGCCGGTCCCTACACCCGCTGCCACTCGCCCAGGGCCAGCCCCGGCTCGCCGGTTCGCTGGCGGGCCACGCGGAGGTGGCCGTCCGTGCCGAGCACCGCGGCCGTCACGCGGCCGTTGCCGTCCACCGCCAGTGCCGGGGCGCCCGTGAACTCCTCGCCCGTCTCCGACCACTGCGCCGGCAGCGTCTCGTCGCCGCTGGGGCAGACCGCGACGGCCAGGAGACCGGACGCGGCCCGCTGGGCCAGGACCGTGCAGTCGTGGCCGTCGAGGACGGCGTGCAGGACGGCGACGGGCCCGCTGCCCATGCCGCCCACGGACGTGACCGAGGGGTCTTCGTCGGCCGCACCCTGCGGCGCGAGCGTCTGCAGCTCCCCGTCCGCCGCGTCCCGCCAGAAGTGCGTGACGCGGTCGTCACCGGTGACCCCCGAGGCGGAGGAACCGGCCGCGGGCTTCGCGGGGACGTTGAGCACGCGCCGCACCGGCCCGCCCGGCTGCTCCTGCCGCCAGCGCAGCACGAACTCCGCGGCGGGAGCGATCAGTTCCACACGCCCGGACGGCGTCGCGACGGCGGTCAGCGCGTCGAGGACGTGACTGCCCTTCATATCGGTCCAGGGGCCCCAGATGCCGCGCGCGTCCTGCCGCCGCCCGCACACTCCGCCGCCGGAGTTGCGGACGAAGACGTGCAGTCCGGCGGAGTCCACGGCGGCCGCGGGGGCGCCGATCTGGGCCGAGCGCTGCCAGTCCTGGCCGTGGGGCGAGCCGAGGGAGCGCCAGTTCGTGGGCGGCCGGCCCGACTGGAACTGGGTGGCGTAGACCACGTCGGTCTCGGTGTGCTCCTCGACCTCGCGGCGCCGCACGCCGACCAGGTGGACGTAGCCCTTCGGACCCTGCGCTATGGACAGGAACGGCTCCAGGCCGGGCATCGGCAGCAGCTCCGGGCCCGTCCAGCCGGGGCCGCCGGGCCGGGTCTCGGTCCAGCGCACGACACCGCCCTCGGCCGGTGCGTAGGCCGTCAGGCGGCCGTCGCTCCCCGTCAGTAGCCAGCCGGTGACCGGGGTGGCCGTACGCACTGCCATGACTCGCTGCCAGCCTTTCTCGCACGCGGCTCTCGCACTCGCTCGCATGCGGCTCTCGCACTCGGCCTCGGTCGCACTGCGCTCGGAGCCCGTTTGTCGACCCTCGACAATAACATCGTGGCCGGTCAGGGCGGTCGGCCACGGTGGGCGTGCGGGGCCGCGGGCGTGCGAGGCTGTGGGCATGAGCGCTCTTCTCGTCGTGGATTCCGCGAACGTCGTCGGTTCGGTGCCGGACGGCTGGTGGCGCGACCGCCACGGGGCGGCGGTACGGCTGCGGGACCGTATCGCCGCGTACGCGGCGGCCGGGGAACGAACGCTGTTCGCGGGCGCGCCGGAGGTCGTCCTCGTGGTCGAGGGCGCGGCGCGGGACGTCGGCCCGGTGCCGGGCGTACGCGTCGAGCGGGCCGCCGGCAGCGGCGACGACAAGATCGTCGAGCTGGTGGCGGCACGGGCACCGGGACGGGCCTGCGTGGTGGTCACGGCCGACCGTGAGCTGCGGGAGCGCGTCACGGCCCTCGGAGCGGAGGTCACCGGGCCGAGCGCGCTCCAGCCGTAGACCGGGCGGGCTCCAGCCGTAGACCGGCCGGGCGGGCCCGGGACTCCTGAGCCCCGAGCCCGCAGGCCCCCGGGCCCCAGGCCCCCAGGC
>NZ_JBPQTW010000140.1:0-17449 GCF_051386535.1 Streptomyces sp. URMC 127 | reverse complement strand
GTGTGGGAGTGGGGTTGTGGGGGGTGAGCGGTCAGGTCGGTGCCTGCTCCTGCGCGCGACTCGATCGTCCGGGGCGCTCCCCGTTCCGCCAACGCCCCCTTCCCCACTCCGTCAGATGGCCCCCGACTCCATCACATGGCTGTCAAGGCCCCGTTCTTGCCAAGTTGACGGAGTACGCGCGGGCTGTTCTTCCCCGCCCCTCTTTCGCTTTACTGTCGTGCCCTCTGCCCTAGGTTTTTCCGCGGACCGTCCGGAGAGGGGGCGACCCTGTCATGGGAGAGCGCACGGTGACGTCGGGTGGCGAGGTCCTGCGTGAACTCCTCGCCGAAGGCGTCTCCCCCTGGCTCGACGGCCTCCACCGCTCGCTCCTCACCTCCGGCACGCTGACCCGCCTCGTCGCCGCCGGCCGGGTCCGGGGGGCCACGACCGGCCCCGGTGCGCTCGCCGCCGAGGTGGCCGGCGGCACGTCCTACGCCCAGCAGCTGTCCCACCTCGCCTGCCGGTCCGTGCCCCTGACGACCGCCGTCCAGGCGCTGTGCGCGTACGACCTGCGGACCGCCTGCGACGAGCTGCGGCCGGTTTTCACCGCAACGCAAGGGCTCGACGGGCACGTCTCCATGGACCCCGTCGGCTACCCCGGCGGGTGCGCCGGGGCCCTGGCCGACTCCGCGGTCGCCCTGCACCGGGCGGCCTGCCGGCCCAACGCCCTGGTGCGGCTCCCCGCCACGGACGACGGGCTCGCCGCCGCCGGCGAGTGCCTCGCCCGCGGCATCGGCGTGCACCTCACCGGGATCTTCTCCGTCCAGCGCTACGAGCAGGTCGTCGAGGCGTGGTTCACGGGCCTGGAGCGGGCCCGTGACGCCGGCCTCGATCTGTCCGTGATCCCCTCGCTCGCCGCCCTGCCCGTGGCCCGGATCGACGCCGGGGCCGACGCGCGGCTGCGGGCGGCCGGAGCCGGCCCCGAACTGCGCGGGACGGCCGCCCTCGCCGTCGCCCGGCTCGTCTACCAGCGGTACGAGGAAGGGCTCGGGAGCGCGCGGTGGCGGGTTCTGGCTGCCGCCGGGGCGCGGCCGCAGCGGCTGATGTGGTCCGTCGGCTCCGATGCCGCCGGTGTCCCGTACGTGGAGTCGTTCGTCGCCTGGGGCACCGTCAGTGCCATGTCCCCGGCCGCGCTGGAGGCCGTCGTGGAGCGGGGGCGGCTGCGCGGCGACACGCTGACCGGGCAGGACGGTGCGGCCCGGGCGGCGGTCGCGCGGCTGGAGCGGTGCGGGGTGTCGCTGACGGAGGTCGCGAAGAAGCTGGAGGCGGACGGCGTTGCGCACGGGGTGTCCTCCTGGCGGGCGTTGCGGGGGGCGGTGGCTGCCCGGCTGGGGGGCGGTGCGGGGTGAGGGTGCCGGTCCGTGGTGGGTACGGCCCCGGCCCCTCCTGTCTCGTCGTCCTCCGGCCCCCCGGTGGGCGGTCAGATACCCACCGTGTCCCTCGTCGGCCTGCAGGACGGGAACCGCTTTCCCGTGAGGGTTGTCAGCGGTGCTGCCTTCACCGCCGTCTCCTCGTACTCGTCTTCCGGGTCGGAGAGGGCGATGATCGCGCCCCCCACCCCGTAGCGGATGCGTTGCGGCGTTGCCACGACCGTGCGGATCACCACGCTCAAGTCCGCCGCCCCCGTCAGGGAGAAGTAGCCGATCGCCCCCGAGTAGACGCCCCGCGGGCCCTCTTCCAGGGCGTCGATGATCTGCATCGTGCGGATCTTGGGCGCTCCCGTCATCGAGCCCGGCGGGAAGGCCGCCCTCACGCAGTCGACCGCGGAGCAGCTCTCCTTGAGTTCTGCCCTTACCGTGCTCACCAGTTGGTGCGCCTTCGCGTAGCTCTCCACGCGGAAGACGTCGCCGGCCTCGACGGAGCCGATCCGCGCGCAGCGGCCCAGGTCGTTGCGGACCAGGTCCACGATCATCAGGTTCTCGGCGCGGTCCTTCTCGTCGGTCGCGAGGTCCTCGGCCAGGCGGGCGTCCTCCTGCGGGGTCGCGCCGCGGGGGCGGGTGCCCTTGATCGGCCGGGATTCGGCGCGGCCCTCGCGGTCGATGCGCAGGAAGCGTTCGGGCGAGGTGCTGAGGACCGAGGTGCTGCCGAACGACAGCAGCGCGCCGAAGGGGGCGGGGCTGGTGCGGCGCAGGTAGCGGTAGCCGTCCCAGGGGTCCAGGGTGCCGGCCGCCTCGGCCATGTTGGTCAGGCAGATCTCGTACGACTCGCCCGCCGCGATCTGCTCCTGGCAGGTGTCGATCAGCCGCAGGTACGCGTCCCGGTCGTGGCGCAGTTCCAGGGCGCCGAAGGTGCCGGGCCGGCGGGCCGGGAAGGGGCCGAGGCCGGTGAGGGCCGCGAGCCTGCGGGCCGTGGTGTCGAGCCAGGCGCGGGCCGCGGACTCGTCGCCGTCCTCGGCGAGGGCGAGGAGGTGGGTGGTGCCGGTCGCGTGGTCGAGGACGAGGGCCCGGTCCGCGAAGACCATGACGGCGTCGGGCTCGTCGGGGCGGTGGCCCGGCTCGCCCCCGCACTCGGCCTTCAGCCCGTAGCCGAGGTAGCCCACCCAGCCGAGCGCGAAGTCGAAGGGGAGCGGAGGGGCTTCGGTGCGGGTCGCCCGCAGGTCGCTGTCGAGCCAGTCGAGGAACCTGCCGGTGATCAGTTCGGTGGTGTGCCGCGAGCGGACCGTCACCGTGCTGCTGTGGACGTCGGCGGTGGCGGTGCGGGCCAGGGGACCGGACGCGTTCCCCATGACCGAGAACCTGCCGGTCCACTCGTCCCGGCTGCTGCTGTCCAGCCAGTACGCGTGCGGTCCCCTGCGGAACAGGCGGTCGAAGGCCACCTCGTCGTCCCAGGCCGTCGGCAGGGCTGCCGTCAGGATGCGGAGGTTGCGGGTCGGTTCCGCCTTCCTTTGCGGGGGCGTTGGTGCCGGTGTTGCGGGGATCGTCCTTTGCCTGTCTTCGCTCAGCCTTCGGAAGTTGTCCAGAATGCGGTGTCCGTGCTCGCTTCCGATCGACTCCGGGTGGAACTGCACGCCCCACAGCGGGCGCTCCCGGTGCCGCAGCCCCATCACGATGCCGTCGGGTGTCCGTGCCGTGACCTCCAGGACGGGCGGCAGCCGGCGCGCGGCCAGCGAGTGGTAGCGCACGGCCGGAAAGGGGGACGGCAGCCCCTCGAACAGGCCCGTGCCCTCGTGGACGACCGGCGACACCCTGCCGTGGTACGGCTCCGGCGCCCGGCCGACTTCGCCCCCGTACAGCAGTGCGATGCCCTGGTGGCCCAGGCAGACGCCGAGCGTGGGGACGGCGCCGTGGCGCAGGATTTCCGTGCAGATGCCGAAGTCCGCCTCGCGTTCCGGCG
Organism: Streptomyces sp. URMC 127; assembly: GCF_051386535.1. Taxonomy (NCBI): domain Bacteria; kingdom Bacillati; phylum Actinomycetota; class Actinomycetes; order Kitasatosporales; family Streptomycetaceae; genus Streptomyces; species Streptomyces sp. URMC 127. The sequence continues at coordinate 14,077 of NZ_JBPQTW010000140.1, read as the reverse complement.
TTCCCGGGCCGGGCGAGAGGACGACGTTGTCGAATTCGGCGAGGTGTTTATGCCGCCAGGTGCGGTCGTCGTTGGCCACCACTTCCGGTTCGCGGCCGTTCACCTCGGCCAGGTAGTGGAACAGGTTGTAGGTGAAGGAGTCGTAGTTGTCGACTAATAACGTACGCACGTTTCCCCCGTTTCGGCGTTATCGGACGACTTCCGGGCGGCGGACCGAATCCGCCGCCGGCGTCACTTCCATCAGCATGTGCTCGACCTCGTACGGGCCTTCCCGTACGACGGTGCGGCGGATCACGTCCAGCCGGCGGCCGCACGCGCCGGCGATCCGGCGCAGGGCGGGCACGTCCCCCCTGGTGCTGAAGTGCAGCAGGACCCGGCCGCCCGGGGCGAGCCGGTCCGGCGCCTGTTCCAGGAAGCGGCGGTGCGCCGCGTAGCCGGGGTCGACGTACGCCCTCTCGTGCATGGTCCTGGGCCGGTAGTCCGGTGGTGCGAGCACGAAATTGGAGTGCCAGAAGACCGTGTCGAATCCCTCGTGGTCACCGAGGCTTTCGAAGAGGTCGCTGTGCCGGCCGCGGACCCTGTCCGGCACTCCGTGCCGGGCCGCGTTCATCTCGGTGTTCAGCACCGCGGCGGGATTGATGTCGGTCGCGAGGACCCGCGTGCAGCCCGCCAGTGCGGCCGCCACCGCCACGACGCCGGTGCCGCACCCGATCTCCAGGAGTGATCCCCGGCGCAGGACGGATGATGCGGCGGCCTTTCCCGTAAGGTCCAGGAAGGCCAGCGTGATTTCCGTCGCCGGCGAGTAAATCGGAGCAAATACTTCCGGTAAGAGGTCCCACTCGCGGCCGCACATCGTGAAAGCGGCCGGCCGGTCCTCCCGCACGAGCGCTTGACGGCTGCGTTCGAGAGAGAGTCTGTAGTCGCGTGCCCCCGTCATACCGAGCCCCCTGAATCGGCGACAACTCCCGGCGACGCGCCGGGTGTTCATCAACCTTCACCTATAGGGACGCTAAAGAGGAAGGTGATCCAGTAACACACCCACGAGTTTCGGCGGTGGTCCGGACACCACCGCGCGGGGCCGCCGCCCGCCGTTGCCCCCGCCTTGATCGGCGGCGGTTGACGCGCCGCGGGCGCTGTGCATAGCTTCCCGGCATACCGTGCCGCGGCTCTATCCGTGCGGCAGAGCGCACCGGACCCGGGGGGCATCGTGTCGCAAGGCATGTCCGAGGACGGCATATTCGCCGTGCTTGAGCTATTGGCCGCCGGAGCTCCGGCCCCCGAATACGAAGCCCTCGCCGAACGCGTCCGCGCTTCCGGTGCGAGCGCCGGGGTCCTCGCCCGGCTCGACCGGGCGGTCCAGCTCGGGCTGACCATCCGGACCTGGACCGAGCGTCAGCAGCAGCGGGAGGCCGGGCTGTCGGCCCTGGTCGACACCGCGCGCGACCTGGCCACCCCCCACGACCTCGACACCCTGCTGAAGGTCATCCTGCGGCGCGCCCGGCTGCTGCTCGCCGTCGACATGTCGTACATCGGAATGTACGACGAGGGGGAACGGTACGTCACCATCCGCGCCTCCGACGGGCACACCACCGCGTTCAACGTGGGCCTGCGGCTGCCCGGCGGCAGCGGGCTGGGCTCCGCCGTGATGTCCAACCCCTCCCCGTTCTGGACGCCGGACTACCTCGCCGACGAGCGCATCCAGCACAGCGGCGACATCGACTACGTGGTCAAGGCCGAGGGGCTGCAGGCCGTCCTCGCCGTCCCGCTGAACCGCGGCGCGCGCCCCTTCGGCACCCTGTACGTGGCCGAGCGCAAGGTCCGGCACTTCACCACCGACGAGATAGCGCTGCTCAGCTCCCTGGGCGACCTCGCGGGCGTGGCCATAGAGAAGGCCGAGCTGCTGGACCGCACCACGGCCCTGGTCGCCGAGCTGGAGCAGCACTCCACGCGGGTCGAGGCGGGGCTGCGCAGCGCGCAGGAGCTCAGCGACACCCAGCACCGGCTGATCCAGCTGGTGCTGGCCGACTGCGACCTGGACGCCCTGGCCCGGGCGTCGGCCGCCGAGCTGAACGCCGCCGTCCAGGTGTGCGCCGCCAACGGCACGATCCTGTGCGCCTCGGGGCACGTGCGGGACGAGGGCGCGGACCCCGAGGCGCTGCTCGTGCCCGCCGCCATGGACGCCCACGCCGCGCGCGAGCCCGTCGCCCTCGACGACGGGCTGTGGGCCGTGCCGATCTCCGCCGGCACCGGCAGCAACCTCGGCACGCTGCTGCTGCGCCCCGACCGCCCGGGCGCCGTCCAGGACGAGCGGCTGCTGCGGCTGGTCGCGCAGGTCATGGCCGTACAGCTGCTGGTGGAGAGCAGCCGCACGGCGATCGCGGAGGGGCAGGTCCGCGACGACTTCCTCGCCGACCTGCTGGCCAGCCCGCAGCGGCCGCCCCACCAGCTGGAGGCGCACGCGCGGCGGCTGGGCATCGACCTGGGCAAGCCGCACGTCGTGGTCGTGGCGCGGCCCGAGGGCGACGCCCGCGGCAAGACGGCGATCTGGGCGTCGTCGTACGCGCACCGGCTCAGCGGGCTGAAGAGCATGAACAATGGATGCGCCGTGCTGCTGCTGCCGGGCACCGACGCGGGCGGGGCGGGGCGCGCCGTCTCCGCCGAGCTGTCGCCGCTGCTCGGCCACCCCGTGACGGTGAGCTCGGCCGGCCCGGTCACGGGGTCCGCGTCCGTCCACCACGCCTTCCAGGAGGCGCTGCGCTGCCTGGACGCGATGACCTCGCTCGGGGTGATCGGCCGGTCGGCGTCGGTGCGCGAGCTGGGCTTCCTCGGGGTGCTGCTCTCCGACAACCACGACGTCGAGGGGTTCGTCGACTCGGCCATCGGGCCGGTGATCGACTACGACCAGCAGCGGTTCACCGATCTGACGCGCACGCTGGAGACGTACTTCGAGGCGGGCGGCAGCCCGACGAACGCGGCCAAGAAGCTTCATGTGCACCCCAATACGGTGGCCCGGCGCCTGGAGCGGATCAGCGAGCTGCTGGGGCCGCAGTGGCAGCAGCCCGAGCGCGCCCTGGAGGTGCAGCTGGCCCTGCGGGTCTTCCGGGTGCGGCACAGCCTGCGACTGGGCGAGCGGGCGGCGCCCGCCGAGGGCGGCGGCCCCCCGGAGGCTCAGGAGACGTAGCCGAGCCGCGGGCGCTCCTCCGGCCCGCCGGTGAGCGCGGCCACGGCGTGGGCGGCGGAGGCGAGCGTGACGTGCCGGTGCCAGCCGCTGAACGAGCGGCCCGCGAAGTCCCGGATGCCGACCTCGTCCGCGATCTCGGTGAAGTCCCGGTCGACCCGGTCCAGGAGCTTGCCCAGCCGGACGAGGGCGGCGGGCGGCACGTTGACCATGTCCGTCAGCCACAGCTCGGCCGGCCAGCGGCGGCCGTTCTCCCCCACGCCGAGCAGGAGTAACTCCCGGCGCCGCGCCGGGGCGGGCACGGACGCCGCGCGCAGCGCCGGCAGCCCCACGCGGACGGCCGCGGTCAGCGAGGTCCGCACGACCCGCGCGGGGCCGTGGTCGCGCCACATCACCGGGCGCCGCATGTCGCGGGCCGCGCCGAGGATCTGGTGGGCCGGCAGCGCCTCGGAGCCGCGGCCCGCCGCGGCGGGGCCCGAGACCGTGAGCCGCAGCGAGTGGCTGATGCGCAGCATGGCCGGCAGGCCGCAGGCGCGCAGCCGCAGCAGGGCCGCGGGGGCGTCCATGTCGCGGGCGTCCAGCACCAGCGGGCGCAGCGGCAGCCCCCAGTCGCGCATCATGCCCGCGTAGGCCTCGACCGTGCACTCCCCCAGGGTCTCCGGGCGGATCGAGTCGGGGATGGAGGCCTGGCCGCGCCGGAGCCCGTCCTGCAGCCAGGCGTCGGAGAGGTGCAGCCGCCAGTTGACGGGGGTGCTGCGCTCGGCGGAGGCGGCCCAGACGCCCACGGCCTCCTGCGCGTTGAGGACCTGGCCGACGGCGGGGCAGAAGCGCCGGTCGACGCCCACGGAGTTGTCGCCCGCCTTGGGGATGACCATGGGGCGCAGCACCCACGCGTGCGGCGGCGAGACCCGGGTGAGGTAGTGGGCGAGGGCGCGGCGCACGGGGGCCCAGTCCCAGGTGGAGCTGGAGATGAAGTGGTGCAGGCTCTGCTCGGCGGCCTGGCCGCCGATGAGCGCGGCGATGTTGCGGATGGACTTGCGGCCCCGGGTGCCCAGCAGGCCGCGCACGTAGGCCTCGCCCCGGCGCCGCTGGTCGCTGCGCGGCAGGGAGGCGAAGAGCGCGGCGCACAGCTCGGCCAGTACGTCGTCCTGGGATCCGGGGCGGGTCTCGGGGCAGGCCGGGGCGGGAACGGCGGGCCCGGCGGTCCGCGGGTAGAGAGCAACACCACTCATCGTCAATCCCCCATCTCGGCAGCTGGGTGGTTCTCTCCACGGTCCTGCCGCGCACCCCCCGCCGCCCAGGTGTCAAGGCCACCCGCGTGCCCCTTCAGATGGTGGTCCCACCACCACCGGGCGGCCCGCGACGCCCCTCGCGGCCGCCCGGAGGGGCCCCGGGGTGTGCCCGGACCACCACCCCGGCGGCGGCGCGGGGGGCCACTCGGCGGACGGGGTCGGAGCGGCGCCGGGCGTTGCGGATACGGTGGTGCCGTGCACCCGGCGCGGACGGGCCCCCTGCGGCTGCCCGTGCCGGGGACCGCGGGCAAGCATTCGGATTCGGCCACGCGGTGCGCAAAACCGGGAAGGAACACGTGAGCAGGTTGTTGGTGCAGGTCAGCGCGGTAGTCCGGAGCGTGGGGTAAGCGTCGTGCACATTGTGATCATGGGTTGCGGTCGTGTGGGCTCGGCCCTCGCCCAGACCCTTGAGCAGCAGGGTCACACGGTGGCCGTGATCGACCAGGACCCGACGGCCTTCCGCCGCCTGGGCTCCGGGTTCGGCGGCCGCCGCGTGACCGGCGTCGGCTTCGACCAGGACACCCTGCGCGAGGCGGGCATCGAGGAGGCGGGCGCGTTCGCGGCCGTCAGCAGCGGCGACAACTCCAACATCATCGCGGCCCGGGTGGCCCGCGAGATGTTCGGCGTCGAGAACGTGGCCGCGCGGATCTACGACCCGCGGCGCGCCGAGGTCTACCAGCGGCTCGGCATCCCAACCGTGGCCACCGTCCGGTGGACGGCCGACCAGATGCTGCGGCGGCTGCTGCCGTCCGGCGCGGAGCCGCTGTGGCGCGACCCGAGCGGCGGCGTCCAGCTGGCCGAGGTGCCCGCCTCGGACGCCTGGGTGGGCCACAAGATCAGCAAGCTCCAGGAGGAGACCGGCGTGCGCGTGGCGTTCCTCACCCGGCTGGGTGAGGCGATGCTGCCGTCGTCCTCCACGGTGCTGCAGGAAGGCGATCTGGTGCACGTGATGATGCGCACCGACGAGGTCGAGAAGGTCGAGGCGGCGTTCGCCCACGGCCCCGAGGAGGCGCACTGATGAGGGTCGCCATTGCCGGTGCCGGCGCCGTCGGCCGCTCCATCGCGGGCGAGCTGCTGGAGAACGGCCACGAGGTCCTGCTCGTCGACAAGGCCCCGACCGCCATCTCGGTCGAGCGGGTGCCGCTCGCCGAGTGGCTGCTGGCCGACGCCTGCGAGATCACCTCGCTGGACGAGGCGGCGCTGCAGCGCTGCAACGTGGTCATCGCGGCCACGGGTGACGACAAGGTCAACCTGGTCGTCTCGCTGCTCGCCAAGACCGAGTACGGGGTGCCCCGGGTCGTGGCCCGGGTGAACAACCCCAAGAACGAGTGGCTCTTCAACGAGTCCTGGGGCGTCGACGTGGCCGTGTCCACGCCGCGCCTGATGTCGGCGCTGGTCGAGGAGGCCGTGAGCGTCGGCGACCTGGTGCGGCTGATGCGCTTCAGCCAGGGCGACGCGAACCTCGTCGAGCTGACCCTGCCGCCGGAGTCGGCGCTGGCCGGCACCCGGGTCGGGGACGTGGACTGGCCGGACGACACCTCGCTCGTCACGATCATCCGCGGCAACCGCGTCCTCACGCCCAACCGGGAGGACGCGCTGGAGGCGGGCGACGAGCTGCTGTTCGTGGCCGCACCGGCGCGGGAGGAGCAGCTGGAGGACCTGCTGTCGGCGACGCGGGAGGCGTAGCCGCCGCTCGTACGCACGAACGCCGGGCGGGCTCGGAGAACGAGCCCGCCCGGCGTTTCGTATGCGCCCCGTCAGGGGCGCGGGGAACTGCGCGACCAGCCACAGACGGCCCTCAGCTCAGGGCCTTGCTGCTCTCCGCGCCTTCGGCGCGCTCCGCGGCTTCCGCCGCCTCCGCCGCTTCCATCTCCGCGATCACGTCGATCGGCGGCGGCGCCTTGGCCAGGAAGATCCAGGTCAGGTAGACCGACAGCAGCATCGGCGGAATGCCGAGGGCCACCTTCACCCAGCCGAGCTCGGTGGCGTCGCCCCACCAGTACAGGGGGAAGAGGATCGCCGACTTGGCGAGCAGGATCAGGCCCCAGGCCCAGCTCGCCTTGGTGTAGGCGACCTTGCGGCCGGGGTTGCGGGTCCGCCAGGAGAGGTTCTCCTTGAACACCGGGCCCAGGATCAGTCCCAGCAGCGGATAGCCCGCCAGGGACGTGACGATGTACGCCACCGCCAGGCCCAGCGTGTAGAGCATGCCCGGCAGGTGGAAGTTCTTGGCATCGCCGGTCATCATCGCGAAGACCGCGCCGATGGCGACCCCGAAGACGCCGCTGAAGGCGTGCTTGACGGTGTCCTTGCGCAGCAGCCGGGCGATGCCCATCAGCAGGGAGAGGCCCAGCGCGGCGATGGCCGCGGTGTGGATGTCCCGCTTGACGGTGAAGATCGCCACGAAGACCAGGCCCGGCACGGTCGTCTCGACCATGCCCCGCACCCCGCCGAAGGCCTCGAAGAGGGCCGCCTTGGTGGCCGCCGACGCGTCGGCGTCACCGCCGCCGCCCGTTCCCTGCTGGTCCGCGATCGGCTTGTCGAGAGACGTCACCCGCTACTCCTGTCCGAGCGGTCGGAGTTCGTACTTGGGATTGAACAGCACCCGGCGGCCGCGGCTCATCGAGATCCGGCCGGAGGCGATCAGCTTACGGCCGGGCTCTATGCCGACGATGGAACGACGGCCGAGCCACACGACGTCGAGCGCGGCCGAGCCGTCGAACAGCTCGGCCTCCAGAGCGGGAACACCGGCGCGCGGACGCAGAGTGACGGTCCGCAGCGTACCGGTGACCTTGACTATCTGGCGGTCGTCGCAGTCGCATATCCGCGTGCAGCCCGCGGCCTCCGTGTCCTGCTGCAGCTCCGCGTCGTGCAGCTCCTCCTGGGAGGAGGACAGCCGGTCGAGCATCCGGCGGAAACGGCCGGTCGGCTTCTCGGAACGGGGTACGGCACTCATGAACCCAGCGTACCGGCAGCCCTCCGGGCGGGGTTCCGCCCCACGAGCGGGGCCCGGGGCGGAGCCCCGGGGCTCACATCTCGAAGCGGTACCCCATCCCCGGCTCCGTAATGAAGTGCTTCGGGTGGGACGGGTCCCGCTCCAGCTTCCGCCGCAGCTGCGCCATGTACACCCGCAGATAGTTCGTCTCCGTGCCGTACGACGGGCCCCAGACCTCCTGGAGCAGCTGCTTCTGGCTCACGAGACGGCCCGTATTGCGAACCAGGACCTCCAGCAGGTGCCACTCCGTCGGCGTCAGCCGGACGTCCCGCCCCTCCCGGTTGACCTTCTTCGCCGCGAGGTCGACGGTGAAGACCTCCGTCTCGACGATCGCGTCGTCCCCCGCCGCCGCGGGCCCCGTCGGCTCGGCGCGCCGCACCGCGGCCCGCAGCCGGGCCAGCAGCTCGTCCATGCCGAACGGCTTGGTCACGTAGTCGTCGGCGCCGGCGTCCAGCGCCTCGACCTTCTCGTCGGAGGTGTGGCGGGCGGACAGGACCAGGATCGGGACCCGGGTCCAGCCCCGCAGGCCCTTGATCACCTCCACGCCGTCCATGTCGGGCAGGCCGAGGTCGAGGATGACCACGTCGGGGTGGCGGGCGGCGGCGAGCTGGAGCGCGGTCGCGCCGTCGGGCGCGGCGTCGACCTCGTACTTCCGCGCCTTGAGGTTGATCACGAGGGCGCGGACGATCTGCGGCTCGTCATCCACCACGAGCACCCGGTTCATCGGTAACCACCTCTGCTGGTCGTGCGGGCCCGTCCACGGGGCCCGGAGTCGGGGACTGCTGGTCTGCCGGCGCGCGGGCGCCGGGGGCGTCCGGCGCGGCTCACGAGGTGGCCTGCGCCGGGAGGTCCGCGCGGACGGGGGCGACCCCCGCGGCGGCCCGCAGGGTGAGCACCATCGTCATGCCGCCGCCGGGAGTGTCCTCGGCGGCGAGCGTGCCGCCCATGGCCTCGGCGAAGCCCCGGGCGACGGCCAGGCCGAGGCCCACGCCGGCCCCGCGCGGCGCGTCCCCGTAGCGCTGGAAGGGCTCGAAGATGCGGTCCTTGGCGCTGTCGGGGACACCGGGGCCGCGGTCGGCCACCCGCACCTCGACCCGGTCACCGAGGGCACTGGCGGAGACGTGGACCGGCGTCCCGCCGGGACTGTACTTGACGGCATTCTCGACGACGTTGGCGACGCTGCGCTCCAGCAGGCCCGGGTCGACGGCGACCATCGGCAGCGACTCGGGGATGTCGAGGGTGACGCTGCCCTCGGGGACGCCGCCCAGGGCCATGGGCACGACCTCGTCCAGGTCGATCTCGCGGATCAGCGGGGTGACGGTGCCGGTCTGCAGGCGCGACATGTCGAGGAGGTTGCCCACGAGGTGGTCCAGGCGGTCGGCGCCGTCCTCGATGCTCGCCAGCAGCTCGGCCTCGTCCTCCTCGGACCAGGCCACGTCGTCCGAGCGCAGGGACGTCACCGCGGCCTTGATCGCGGCGAGCGGGGTGCGCAGGTCGTGGCTGACGGCGGCGAGCAGGGCGACGCGGATGCGGTTGCCCTCGTCCAGGCGGCGGGCCCGCTCGGCCTCGCCGACCAGCCGCTGCCGGTCCAGGACGACCGCGGCCTGCGCGGCGAAGGCCGCGAGCACGCGGCGGTCCTCGGCGGGCAGGACCCGGCCGGAGAGGGCGAGCGCCATGTTGTCGCCGACGGGCATGTCGACGTCGGCGTCCTCGGGCCGCAGCAGGGGCTTGCCCGAGCTGGTCACGACGCTGGCAGCGCACGTCCACGGGTCGACCTCGCTGGCGCGCTCCAGCAGGGCGACGGACTCCATGGCGAAGGTCTCCCGGACCCGCTCCAGCAGCGCCTCCAGGCTGGTGTCGCCGCGCAGCACGCTGCCGGCGAGGAAGGAGAGGATCTCGGACTCGGCGCGCAGCCGGGCCGCCTGGTGGGTGCGGCGGGCGGCGATGTCCACCGTGGACGCCACGGCGACCGCGACGAAGACGAAGATCGCGATGGCGACGATGTTCTTGGGATCGGTGATCGTCCAGCGGTGGAGGGGCTCGACGAAGTAGTAGTTCAGCAGCAGCGAGCCGAAGGCCGCCGAGGCGAGGGCGGGCAGCAGGCCGCCGAGGAGGGCCGCGGCCACCGTCATGCACAGGAACAGCAGCATGTCGTTGGCGAGGCCCAGGTCCGGGCCGATCTGCGTCAGCAGCAGGCTGAGCAGGGCGGGGCCGACGAGGCCGGTGAGCCAGCCGGCCACGATGCGGCCGCGGCCCAGGCGGGCGCCGCGCGCCACGGGCAGGCCGCGGCCCTTGGCGGCCTCCTCGTGGGTGACGATGTGCACGTCGAGGTCGGGCCCCGAGTCGCGGGCCACGGTCTGGCCCACGCCGGGGCCGAAGACGTACTGCCAGGTCTTGCGCCGGCTGGAGCCGAGCACGATCTGGGTGGCGTTGACTCCGCGGGCGAACTCCAGCAGCGAAGCGGGCACGTCGTCCCCGATCACGTGGTGGAAGGTGCCGCCGAGGTCCTCGACCAGGGTGCGCTGGACGGCCAGCTCCTTCGGCGACGCCGAGGTGAGCCCGTCGCTGCGGGCGATGTAGACGGCGAGGATCTCGCTGCCGGAGCCCTTGGCCGCCATGCGCGCCGCACGGCGGATCAGCGTGCGGCCCTCGGGGCCGCCGGTGAGGCCCACGACGATGCGCTCGCGGGCGTGCCAGATGGTGGAGACGCTGTGCTCGGTGCGGTACTGGCGCAGGTATTCGTCGACGCGGTCGGCCGTCCACAGCAGCGCGAGCTCGCGCAGCGCGGTCAGGTTGCCGGGCCGGAAGTAGTTGGAGAGGGCCGCGTCGACCTTGTCGGGCTTGTAGATGTTCCCGTGGGCCATGCGGCGGCGCAGCGCCTGCGGCGACATGTCGACCAGCTCTATCTGGTCGGCGCGGCGCACCACCTCGTCGGGCACGGTCTCCTGCTGCCGGACGCCGGTGATGGACTCGACGACGTCGCCGAGCGACTCCAGGTGCTGGATGTTGACCGTCGAGACGACGTCGATGCCCGCCTGCAGCAGCTCCTCGACGTCCTGCCAGCGCTTGGTGTTGCGCGAGCCGGGCACGTTGGTGTGGGCGAGCTCGTCGACGAGGACGACCGCGGGGCGGCGGGCGAGGACCGCGTCGATGTCCATCTCGGTGAAGACCGTCCCGCGGTAGGCGATCTCCCTGCGGGGCACCTCCTCCAGGCCGTGCAGCATCACCTCGGTGCGCGGCCGGCCGTGGTGCTCGACGAAGCCGACCACGGCGTCCGTGCCGCGCTCGACACGGCGGTGGGCCTCGGAGAGCATCGCGTACGTCTTGCCGACGCCCGGTGCCGCGCCGAGGTAGATCCGAAGCTTGCCGCGTCCCATGGCCCCATTGTCTTTCACGCCACGCGGTGGTGTCCGGCCGCTCCGTGACGGCCGGCCGTGCCGATGTGCCCGCACTGCCGCGTACGGCCGACCTTACGGCCAAACTTTCGGACATATGGGGCGCGCGGGGGTGCGGGGCGCGGTATTGACGCAGCTCTGACGCGGTGCGGCCGTGTCCTGGCAGCATGGCCGCATGACTGACGTACGCACGGCTCACACCTCCGGCCTGACCGGTGCGGAACTCGCCGCGGTCCGCGCGCTCATGGACGACGCGTTCGAGGGGGACTTCACGGACGACGACTGGGACCACACCGTGGGCGGCATGCACGCCCTCGCCTGGGACGGCGGCGAGCTCATAGGCCACGGCTCGCTCGTACAGCGGCGGCTCCTGCACGGCGGGCGAGCACTGCGCGCCGGGTACGTGGAGGCGGTGGCCGTCCGCGCGGACCGGCGCCGGCAGGGCGTCGCCTCGGCCGTCATGGAGGCGCTGGAGAGGGTCCTGCGGGACGGGGCGTACGAGGTGGGCGCGCTGGGTGCGGCGGACGAGGCGGTGCCGCTGTACGAGGGCCGGGGCTGGCAGCTGTGGCGGGGCCCGTCGTCGGTCCTCTCACCGACGGGCCCGCGCCGCACGGAGGAGGAGGACGGCTACATCTACGTCCTCCCGCTCGGCGCGGAACTGAACCTGGACGGCGCGCTGGCGTGCGACTGGCGCCCCGGGGATGTGTGGTAGCCCGCACATCCCCCCGGCCCGGCGGGGGGCCGCGCGCCTCAGCCGGGCCCGGCGCCTTTCCTCCGCCGCGGCGGAGGAGCAACCACATGACCGCGACCCGGCGGTGCCGAACGCCCCTCAGGCCAGGACGGCACCGCCGGACACCACCGCGCGGGCTGATCACCGCCGCGGCGGAGGGATGTTCCCGCCGCGACGGGGAAGCACGGCCGGGCGCCGGCGCCTTCCTTCCGCCGCAACGGCGACCAGCCACATGACCGCGACCCGGCGGTGCCGAACGCCCCTCAGGCCGGGACGGCACCGCCGGAGACCACCGCGGGGGCTGATCACCGCCGCGGCGGAGGAACGTTCCCGCCGCGGCGGGGAAGCATGGCCGGGCGCCGGCGCCTTCCTTCCGCCGCGGCGGCGAGCAACCACATGACCGCGACCCGGCGGTGCCGGGCCCGCCTCAGGGCGGGGCCCCGCGGCGGAAGCCGGGGCGGCTCAGCGCGGGCGGGGGACCGGGCGGCGGCCCAGGAGGTCTGCCAGGCCCTGGCGGGTCGCGGCGGCGATGACGCGGTCCTGGCGGCGCAGCACGTAGCCGCCGGGAAGGTCCCGCAGCAGGACCGTCTGCCGCCCGGACGCGTCCGGCCGCTCCATGCTCAGCCCGAGCACCCGCCACGCGCCGGGCGCGAACGCGTCGGCCGCGGCGCGCCCCTCCAGGCCGGCGTGCCCGGCGACCTCGATGGCCGCGATGAGGACGACGCTCCGTTCCACCGGCACGGCGCCCAGGATCTGACGTCCCACCATCGCGCCGGCGAAGGCGGGGGCGACGAGGAAGGAGACGCTGCGGCTGCGGGTCCACGCCTGCGGGTAGGTGTCGCGCAAGGTGCGGTAGACGGCCTTGGCGAAGCGGTCGTCGTAGAGCCGCATCACGACGCGGACGCCGGGCTTGACGGCCCGTGCGTACAGGGCGGCCTCCAGGTTGGTGATGTCACTGCTGGTGAGGGCCATGAGCGTGCCGCTCTGGCCGATCTTGGCGCTCTCCAGCACGCCTTCCTCGGTGACGTCACCGATGATCGTGGGGACGCGCAGCGCGCGGGCGAGCGCGACGCCGCGGGCCTGCGGGTCGCGCTCGACGCACACGACGGGGATGCCGAGCTCGCGCAGCCGGGCCAGCACGCGGGTGCCGATCTTGCCGAGCCCGAGCAGCACCACGTGGCCGGACAGGCCGCGCCGCGGCCGCCGCAGCGCGGAGGCGGAGCGGAAGGTTCCGAGCCCTTCGAGCGCGGCGGCCACGAGCAGGGGGAGCAGCAGCAGTCCGGTGAAGCCGGAGAGGAGCTGGAGGATCTGCCGGCCGTGGCCCTCCCGGATCGCGGGCTCGTTGATCGCGAAGAGGTCGAGCAGCGAGAGGTAGACCGCGTGCGTCGGGTCGTTGCTGCTGACGCTCCAGGAGGCGACGGCCAGCCCGCACACGGCGGCGGTCAGCAGTCCGAGGGCCCAGCGCAGGCGCCGGGAGAAGAACGAGCCGAGCGGCAGGCCGTGGCCGGCGGGCCGGGACGGCGGCGCGGACGGCACGTCGATGGGCACCGCTTCCAGGACGACCCGGGATCGCCCCTCCGCGCCCGGCGGCGGCACGGCGCCGGGCAGCAGCAGGGGCCCGTCGGCCTCGGGCCCGTAGGCGCCGGCGGGCCGCTGGGCCGGGGAGAGCAGGGCGATGGTGCACAGCTCCTGCGGCCGCCCGGCGGAGTCCGCCACGGGCGGCCGTTCCGCGGCCCGCAGGAGCCGCCCGCCGACGTCGAAGACCCGGCTGTGCCCGGAGACGGCGGCGGTGACGAGGACGGGGGCGGCGGTGTCCGCGTCCGACAGGACGGTGGTGGTGGCGTCCGTGACGGGCTCGGAGTCCTGCGTGGCCGCGGCCAGCAGGGCGGCCTGGTCGAGGACTTCTTCCAGGTGCTGCCCGAGCCGCCGGTTGTAGAGGCGGATGACGAGCCGGACGCGCGGGTTGAGGCGGCGGGCGAGCAGCGCCGCCTGGACGTTGGTCTCGTCGTCGTCGTAGACGAGGGCGAGCGCCGTGGCCCGGCCCACCTGCGCCTCGGTGAAGGCGTCCTCGTCGGGCTCGGCGGACTCCACGACCCGGACGAGACCGCTGCCGGCCGGCCCGGTGCCGTTGCGGTCGGGGCCGCCGGCGCGGCCGACGGCCCCGGTGACGCGCCCGAAGAGGGCCGCGGCGCGGCCGACCATGGGCGCGGGGCGCCGCCGGGCCTCGCGCGCCGGCGGCAGGACGACGGTGACGCGCTCGCCGTACACGCCGGAGAGCTCGGCGGCGAGCCGGTGCACGAGCCCGTCGTCGCCGCACACCACCATGTGCGGTGCGTCGGGAGCGACTTGGGGCTGCTGGTTCAGTGTGGCCACACAGTCAGACTGCCCTGCAGTGGTCGAACATTCACCGGAATTGCCGCGGACATACGGGACATCCGGCCCGGCGGAACCGGAGCCGGCTCCACCGCGGGCCGGAAGCCTCCCCTCCCC
>NZ_JBPQTW010000139.1:0-17461 GCF_051386535.1 Streptomyces sp. URMC 127 | reverse complement strand
GGCCTTGCCTTCGCCCGTAGCGAGCAGCACCAGGTGCCGGGCCTCCAGGATCGTGCCGATGCCCTGGGTGATGACGTGGTGCGGCACCTGCTCGATGTCGCCGTCGAAGAAGCGCGCGTTGTCGACGCGGGTCTGCTCCGTGAGCGTCTTGATGCGCGTGCGGGAGGCGAGCGAGGAGCACGGCTCGTTGAAGCCGATGTGCCCGTCGGTGCCGATGCCGAGGAGCTGCAGGTCGACGCCGCCGGCCGCGGGCAGCGCGCGGTCGTAGTCCTCGCAGGCGGCCTGGACGTCCTCGGCGGTGCCGTCGGGGCCCATGAAGGACGCCTCGGTCAGGCCGAGCGGCTCGACGACCTCGCGCAGCACCACCGAGCGGTACGACTCGGGGTGGTCGGCCGGCAGGCCGACGTACTCGTCGAGCTGGCAGATGCGGGCGCGGGAGGCGTCCACCGCGCCGGAGCGGACCTTGGCGGTCAGGGCTTCGTAGACGGGCAGCGGCGTCGAGCCCGTGGCCACGCCGAGCAGGGCGTCGGGCTTGCGGCGCAGGAGGGAGGCCATGGCCTCCGCGATGAGCTCGCCGCCTGCCTTGGCGTCCGGGACGATGACAACTTCCACGCTGGGGCCTGCCGATCTTAAAGGGGGGAAGCGGATCGTGTGGTATAGACCAATCTACAGGCAAATCTAGCAGAGGGACCGGCCCCGGCGACCCGGCCGGAACCCGCTTCCTGCTCGCTTCCCGCCCGCTTCCCGCTGGCGGGCCCGCGTACCCCCGTGGTCGACTGGGACTGCATCCCCTCCGGGAGGTAACCGGCATGAGCGCCCCGTCCCCCGCCCACCACCGCGAGCAGCCGGGCGGGATCATGTCCGCCGAGATGGCCGAACAGCCGGCCGTCCTGCGCCGCATCCTCGACCGCGGCGCCCCCGCGATCGCCGCGATCGCCCGGGCCGTCGCCGCCCGCGAGCCCCGCTTCGTGCTCCTCACGGCCCGCGGCACCTCGGACAACGCCGCCCTCTACGCCAAATACCTGCTCGAAGTGCAGCTCGGCAGGCCCTGCGGCCTGACCTCCATGTCGACCGTCACGGCCTACGGGGCCCGGCCCGACCTGACGGACGTCCTGGCCGTCACCATCAGCCAGTCCGGCGGCTCGCCCGACCTCGTCGCCTCCACCAAGGCCGCCCGCGAGGCCGGGGCGATCACCCTCGCGGTCACCAACAACGCCGACTCCCCGCTCGCCGCCGTCTCCGAGCACCACATCGACATCCTGGCCGGGCCCGAGCGGGCCCTGCCCGCCACCAAGACCTACACGGCCTCGCTGCTCACCCTCTACCTCTTCGTCCAGGGCCTGCGCCCCGGCGGCGGTGACGGCACCGCGGCGGCCGAGGCGCTGCCCGGCCTCGCCCAGGGGATCCTCGACCGGGCCGGCGAGGTCCGGCAGCTCGCCGCCCGCTACCGCTTCGCCGAGCGGATGGTCCTCACGTCCCGCGGCTACGGCTACCCCACCGCCAAGGAGGCGGCCCTCAAGCTGATGGAGACGAGCTACATCCCCGCCCTGTCCTACTCCGGCGCCGATCTGCTGCACGGCCCCCTCGCCATGGTCGACAACATCTCGCCCGTGATCGCCATCGTCACCGAGGGGCGCGGCGGCGCGGCCCTGCAGCCGGTGCTGGAGCGGCTGCGCGGGCGGGGCGCCGACCTGATGATCGTCGGCAGCGAGGCGGAGACGGCCAAGGGGACGGTGGGGTTCGCGCTGCCGACGGCCGGGGTGCCCGAGGAGCTGCAGCCGGTCCTGGAGATCCTGCCCCTGCAGCGGCTGGCCTTCGAGATCACCGTCGCCCGCGGCCAGGACCCGGACGCCCCGCGCGCCCTCGCGAAGGTCACCGAGACCCGCTGATCCCGCACGGGCCCCGGAATCACTTCGGGCCGCGGCGCCTGACCGGGACCCTCAACCCGGCCGGCACCGCAGCCCGGAGCCGAGCCGGCCCGCCGGGGGAGCGGGGTGTGCGGACCCCGCGACCGGAGTGGGCCGACCGGAGGCCGTGGCGCGATCAGGGCAGAGAGCGCCGGGCCTCGCTCCGCCCTCCTGTGCGGGGAAGGCGGAAGCTTTACCCCGTCATTGTGGACTAGACCATTATTCTCTGTCCATGCTTTGCGCCACCCGGGTTTCCCCCGGTATCCCGGGCGCTTTGGGGCCTGCCGGCGGCCCGCCGCGGCCCGAAGGCGGCACGCGGTGAGCGCCCAGCCCCCGGGTAGGCTCACCACCGTGCCCTCCATGAACGACCTCGTACGTCAGCACACCGCCCTCTGCGACTCCGACCTGGAGTGGCTGCACCTGCTGGTCTCGGAGTGGCAGCTGCTCTCCGACCTGTCCTTCGCCGACCTCGTCCTGTGGGTGCCCACCCGCGACGGCACGCGCTACGTCTCGGTCGCGCAGATGCGCCCGAACACCGGCCCCACCTCGTACCAGAACGACATGGTCGGCCACCTCGTGCCGCGCGGCCGCCGCCCCATGCTGGACGCCGCCCTGGACGAGGGCCGGATCGTCCGCGAGGGCGACCCCGAGTGGCGCGAGGAGGTCCCGGTCCGCGTCGAGTCCATCCCGGTCCGCCGCGAGGGCCGGGTGCTGGGCGTCATCGCCCGCAACACGAACCTGCTGACCGTGCGCACGCCGAGCCGGCTGGAGCTCACCTACCTGCAGAGCGCCTCCGACCTCGCCCAGATGATCGCCAACGGCGCCTTCCCGTTCCCCGGTCAACAAGTCGACATGGACGCCTCGCCGCGCGCCGGCGACGGCCTCATCCGGCTGGACGCCGACGGCATCGTCCAGTACGCGAGCCCCAACGCCCTCTCCGCCTACCACCGCCTCGGCCTCGCCGCGGACCTCGTCGGGCATCATCTGGGCGAGACCACCGCTCAGTTGGCGCCCTCCCGCGGCCCGGTCGACGAGTCGCTCGCCAAGCTCGCCAGCGGCTGGGCGCCGCGCGAGTTCGAGGTCGAAGGCGACGACGGGGTCATCCAGCTCCGGGCGATTCCCCTCAAACCCAAGGGAAACCACATCGGTTCGCTCGTACTCCTGCGTGACGTCACCGAACTGCGTCGCCGCGAGCGAGAGTTGATCACCAAGGACGCGACCATCCGGGAGATCCACCACCGGGTGAAGAACAATCTGCAGACCGTGGCCGCGCTGCTGCGCCTGCAGGCCCGCAGGATCGGTTCGGCGGAGGGGCGCGAGGCCCTGGAGGAGGCCGTCCGCCGGGTCGGCTCGATCGCGATCGTCCACGAGACGCTCTCGCAGAACCTGGACGAGCGGGTCGAATTCGACGAGATCGCCGACCGGGTGCTGGCGATGGTCGCCGAGATCTCGCCCGGCCGGGTCGCGGGGCGGCGCACCGGTCGCTTCGGCATCCTCGACGCCGAGGTGGCGACGCCGCTGTCGATGGTGCTGACGGAGCTGCTGCAGAACGCCATGGAGCACGGCTTCGGGCCGGGGGAGCGGGGCACGGTCGAGATCACCGCCGTGCGCAGCGGCACCCGGCGCGACGCCCGCCTGCTGATCTCCGTGCAGGACGACGGCCGCGGCCTGCCCGAGGGCTTCGACCCGCAGCGCGCCGGCAACCTGGGCCTGCAGATCGTACGGACCCTGGTCGAGGGCGAGATGGGCGGGACGTTCGACATGGTGCCCGCTTCCGGGCAGGGCACGAGGGTCGTCCTCGACATCCCGGTGCGGGCCGAGAAGGGCTGAGTCCGGCCCGCCCCCCTTCGGGGGTCACCGCACACAGCACTGAGCCCCGGACCAGCATCTGGTCCGGGGCTCAAAGCTGCGTGATGCGGGGCGCCCCCAGGCGAAGCTCGGGGGGAGCGTCAGGGGGTACTGCGCGCTGCGGCTCGGGGGCCGAGGGGCGTCGTCAGGCGGTGGCGTTGCGCGCCCGGTTGCGAGCGGCGCGGCGCTTCATGGCGCGGCGCTCGTCCTCGCTGAGGCCACCCCAGACGCCGGAGTCCTGGCCGGACTCGAGCGCCCACTGCAGGCACTGCTCCATCACGGGGCAGCGGCGGCAGACGGCCTTGGCTTCCTCGATCTGCAGCAGCGCAGGACCGGTGTTGCCGATGGGGAAGAACAGCTCGGGGTCTTCCTCGCGGCAAACGGCGTTGTGACGCCAGTCCATGGCTGCTCCATCTCCTCGTTATTGCGGCTACGTGGCTTGTGAATGTGAACGCTTTCACGAATCCCTCCGCAGGGGAAGGGCCGACGCCCAGTCGTGAAACTGGTGCGGTCCATCAGGGAAAGGGAGGGGTTCGGGCTGTATCGGAAGGCCGGAAGAGCGGACGTCCCGATCGCCATGAAGAGACTCGCAAACCTCGGCGGCGGATACAACCCCTTCTGGAAAGTTTTTTTTGATTCCTCGGTGTCGGCTAGGTCACAGCCGTACTTCCAGGGGGTGGAACCCAGCCTAAACGTTCGAGTGGAAGGACTTTCGGCCCTGGCACTCACACAATCACACGCAGTGCACGGCGAACGCCTGTGAACGTCACGCTCGTGCGCACTCCCAGGTGGTCACCGTCCATCTGGAAGGGCAGCGGCACCTGCGAATGCAAGGTGAAAGACGTCTCGTCGTGCAGCGAGACGGTGTGTTTGCCCCGGGGGCCCCGCTCGGGTGTGGACGTCAGCAGCTGGGTGACGTAGCGGCCGGCCGCCGCCGTCGAGAGTCTGGTGAATCCCAGCACGTCAAGGGCGGTGTCGAAGGACGCCTGCGGGGACGCGTACACCGGGCGGTTGTTCAGGTACGTCCACGGCGCCGTGTTGCAGATTATCGACATGACGAGATGCTCGACGGGCTCCTCGCCGGGCCGTTCGAGGGTGATCGTGCCGCGCCGGCGGTGCGTCTCCCCGAGGAACTGGCGCATCACCTGCCGCACGTAGAGCGCGGGCGTCGACCGCTTGCCGCGCTCGCGCTGCTGCTCCACCCGGCCGATCACGCCCGCGTCGAAGCCGAAGCCCGCGCAGAAGGTGAACCAGCGCTCCGGCACCCCCTCGTCCTCCGTGCCCGGGGTGCCCCCCGCGAGCCCGAGCCCCACGGTGCGCTCGCTGCCGTCGCGCAGGGCGTCCAGCAGGGCGCCGGTCGCCTCCACGACGTCGTTGGGCAGCCCCAGGGCGCGGGCGAAGACGTTGGTGGATCCGCCGGGCACCACGGCGAGCCGGGGGAGGCGCTCGGGGTCGGGGCCGTCGTGCAGCAGGCCGTTGACCACCTCGTTGACCGTGCCGTCGCCGCCGAGCGCCACCACGAGCTCGGTGTTGCCGCTCTCGGCCGCCCGCCGGGCCAGGTCCCGGGCGTGGCCCCGGTACTCGGTGGTGGCCACCTCCAGCTTGAGATCACTGGCCAGGGCGTGCACCAGGACATCACGGGTACGGGCACTGGTGGTGGTGGCCGAAGGGTTGACCACGAGGAGCGCACGCATGCGCGCCAGCCTACCTACCTGTCGGTACACGAACCGCCCCGGCCCGCCTGCTGCCCGTCCTCGCGTCCCCTCGGATCGACGGCTGTACGGCTACCCTGCTGGGGTGAGCAGCAAGCAGTCCGCGCCGAAGAACGCCCGTAAGAGCGGCCCCGCCGGCCCCCGGCAGCAGTCCGCCGTGGCCCCCGCGCCCGCCGGGCCCCGCCCGGCCCGACTGACGGCCGCAGCCGCGCTGACCGGCCTGCAGGGCCTGGCGCTCGCCGCCGCCGGCCTCTACCTCCTGGTCATGGGCCTGCTCGGCAAGCCGGACAGCCCGCAGCAGGCGGAGACGGGCGGCATCACCGTGCTCGCCCTGGCCGTGCTGCCGCTCGCGGCCGCGCGCGGGCTGTGGCTGCGGCGCCGCTGGAGCCGCGGGCCGGCCATGGCCACGCAGATGATGGCGCTGCCGGTGGCGTGGACGCTGTACAACAGCGGGGGCGGCGCGATGATCGCTGCGGCGGTGGCGCTGTTCGTGGTGTCCGTGGGCACCCTTGTGCTGCTGGTGAACCCGACGGCGACGGAAGCGCTGGGGATCGGTCCGCGGGAGTGAGTCCCGGGGCTCCGCTCCGGACCCCGGTCCTCAAACGCCCCCGGCTACGGCCGGGAGGTGCCCGCGGACGGGCTGGACGAACAGCCCGCTACTCCTTGATCACTCCTCGATCAGCAAGCGGTCCCGCAGCTGCGCCAGCGTCCGCGCCAGCAGCCGCGACACGTGCATCTGCGAGATCCCGACCTCCTGGGCGATCTGCGACTGGGTCATGTTGCCGAAGAAGCGCAGCAGGAGGATCTTCTTCTCCCGCGGCGGCAGGTCCTCCAGGAGCGGTTTCAGCGACTCCCGGTACTCGACGCCCTCCAGCGCCTCGTCCTCCGCGCCGAGGGTGTCGGCCACGGCCGGCGACTCGTCGTCCGTGTCGGGCACGTCCAGGGAGAGGGTGCTGTAGGCGTTGGCGGACTCCAGGCCCTCCAGCACCTCCTCCTCGGAGATCCCGAGGTGCTCGGCCAGCTCGTGCACCGTGGGCGCGCGGCCGTGCCGCTGGGAGAGCTCCGCGGTGGCCGTGGTCAGGGCCAGCCGCAGCTCCTGCAGCCGGCGCGGCACCCGCACCGCCCAGCCCTTGTCGCGGAAATGCCGCTTGATCTCCCCGACCACGGTGGGCGTCGCGTAGGTGGAGAACTCCACGCCGCGGTCCGGGTCGAACCGGTCCACCGACTTGATCAGGCCGATCGTCGCGACCTGCGTGAGGTCGTCCAGCGGCTCGCCGCGATTGCGGAAGCGCCGGGCCAGGTGCTCCACCAGCGGCAGGTGCATCCGCACGAGGTGGTTGCGCAGCTCGGCCCGCTCGGGCGAACCGTCCGGCAGCGCGCGCAGCTCGATGAACAGGGCCCGGGCACCGCTGCGGTCCTGCGCGGTTGCGTGCCGGTGCTCGTGCTGGTCCATGTGGTCCGCCCGCTCTGGTGGATCGCTCGCCTCGTCCGGCGCGGGATTCGCAGGATCGCCCGGCAGCTGTCGGGCGGGCTGCTGCGGGATGGCCGGGGTACGCACCCCCCGCGACGATGCAGTACTCACGGAGCCCCCTCTTCCGTCACGGCTGTCCGGGGCCGGCGCCGCGCTTCTTGTGCAGGCTGATGCTGACCGTACGGTCGGCGGCGACGGTCGAGTCGACCTCACCGGCCAGGGCGGAGAGCACCGTCCAGGCGAAGGTGTCGCGCTCGGGTGCGCGGCCGTCCGTGGTGGGTGCCGAGACGGTCACCCGCAGTGCGTCGCCCACCAGGCGGAAGACGCAGCTGAGGACGGAGCCGGGCACGGCCTGTTGCAGAAGGATCGCGCACGCCTCGTCCACCGCGATGCGCAAGTCCTCGATCTCGTCGAGGGTGAAGTCCAAGCGGGCCGCGAGACCGGCTGTCGCCGTTCGCAGCACCGACAGGTAGGCACCCGCAGCGGGCAGCCGGACTTCCACGAAGTCCTGGGTCCCGGGCTCGCCTGCGATTGGGGACACCCTCACCTCCAAGGTGGCACAAGCTTCTTGAGCTGTTACGAGCGCCGGCCCCCGCCCTCGGCCGCCCTTCGGTCGAAGGCCGTGCGCGGGCCGGTGCGGCACATGGTTCGGCTGCGACGCTATCGCGATCCGGAGGTCCGTGGAGCAGCCCCGGGACTGTCACTCATGGTAAACCCATGAGCACGGACAGTGGCTAGGGGTTCGGGCTCCCAAATCGAAAGAGCTGTCGCCTAGTTGGGATTTTCGTCACTCTGCGCGAGCGCCGCAAGGGTCCGGAGGGGTTCTCCGGACAAGCGGTACGTGGTCCACTCGTCCATCGGTTCGGCGCCGAGGGACTTGTAGAACCCGATCGAGGGCGTGTTCCAGTCCAGCACTGACCATTCGAAACGCTGGTAGCCGCGGTCCGTGCAGATCCGGGCGAGCGCCGCGAGGAGCGCCTTGCCGTGCCCCTCGCCGCGCGCCTCCGGGCGCACGTAGAGGTCCTCCAGGTAGACACCGTGCGTGCCCGTCCACGTGGAGAAGTTGCGGAACCAGATCGCGAAGCCGGCCGGCTCCGTCACAGCGGGCGCGCCGCCGCCCGCCGGTCCGTCACTCTCCGCTATCAGCGCGAAGGCCGCGGGATGCTCCCCGAAGAGGGCCTCGCGCAGCTGTTCCTCCGTCGCGCGGGCGTCCTCCAGGGCCCGTTCGTACGCCGCGAGTTCGCGGATCATCGCATGGACGGCGGGAACGTCGGCGGGCGTCGCGGCTCGGATCATGCGTGCATGCTAGCGGGCGGCGTCAGACCAGCCGCTGGTCCACGTAGCACCAGCGCCAGCTCTGGCCGGGCTCGTAGCTGCGCATCACCGCGTGGCCCGTCTCCGCGAAGTGCGCCGTCGCGTGCCGGTACGGCGAGGAGTCGCAGCATCCGACGTGGCCGCAGACCAGGCACAGCCGCAGCTGCACGGGATGGCTGCCGGCCGCCGCGCACTCCGGGCAGGTCGGGTGCGCCGCGGCGGGCTCGGGGCGCGGCAGCCCCGGAAGATGCTCGCACTCGCTCATGATTGCCAGATTAGATCGCACCACCGACACGCGAGCACGCGGACCGGCGGAACGCACGAGGGGAGCGCACCGCACCGATGGACGTCATGCCACTGCTGATGCTGGTCGCCGGCGCCGCGGCCGTCGCCGGCGCGGCCCGCCGCACCCCCGTGCCCGCGCCCCTGCTGCTCGTCGCCGCCGGGCTCGCCGCCTCGTACGTCCCCGGCGTCCCGGACTACACCCTCGACCCCGGCGTCGTCCTGCCCCTGCTGCTGCCGCCCCTGCTCCACACGGCCGCCCTCGACAGCTCCTACCTCGACCTGCGGGCCAACGTCCGGCCCGTGGCCCTGCTGTCCGTCGGCTACGTCCTCTTCGCGACGCTCGCCGTCGGATACGCGGCCTTCCTCGTCGTCCCCGGGCTGCCGCTGACGGCCGCCCTCGTGCTCGGCGCGGTCGTCGCCCCGCCCGACGCCGTCGCGGCCACCGCCATCGCCCGCCGCCTCGGCCTGCCCTCCCGGATCACCACCATCCTGCAGGGCGAGTCCCTGGTGAACGACGCCACCGCGATCACCGCCTACAAGGTGGCCCTCGCCGCCGCCGTCGGCGCGGGCGCGACCTGGGGCGAGGGCATCGGGGAGTTCGCCGTCGCCTCCCTCGGCGGCATCGGCGTCGGCCTCGCCCTCATGGTGCCGCTGCACTGGCTGCGCAAGCACCTGCGCGAGCCGCTCCTGCAGAACACCCTCTCCCTGCTGATCCCCTTCGCCGCCTACACCGCCGCCGAGGAGGTCCACGCCTCCGGCGTGCTCGCCGTCGTGGTCGTCGGCCTCTGGCTCGGGCACCGCGCCTGGCAGGTCGACTTCGCGACCCGGCTGCAGGAGGCGGCCGTCTGGAAGATGGTCTCCTTCGTCCTGGAGTCCGCCGTCTTCGCCCTCATCGGCCTGCAGCTGCCCGTCGTGCTGCGCGGCCTCGGCGGCTACGGCGCCGGCCGGGCCGCCTGGTACGCGGCCGCCGTCTTCCTCGCCGTCGTCGCCGCCCGCTTCGTCTGGGTCTTCCCCGCGACGTTCCTGCCGCGCGCCCTGTCCGCGCGGATCAGGGAACGGGAGACCGACACCACGTGGAAGAGCCCGCTCATCGTCGGCTGGGCCGGCATGCGCGGCGTGGTCTCCCTCGCCATCGCCTTCTCCATCCCGCACACCACGCACGCCGGGGCGCCCTTTCCCGACCGCAACCTCGTCCTCTTCCTCACCTTCACGACCGTCATCGGCACGCTCGTCGTCCAGGGCCTCACCCTGCCCCCGCTCATCCGCCTGCTGCGGCTGCCCGCGCGCGACAGCGCGGCGGAGACGCTGGCGGAGGCGCAGGCGCAGAACGAGGCGTCGGTTGCCGCGGAGCGGCGGTTGGAGGAGCTTCTCGCGGACGAGGCCAATGCGCTTCCAGCGCCTCTTGCCGATCGGCTGCGGGTTGTGATGGAGCGGCGGCGCAATGCGGTGTGGGAGCGGTTGGGGACGGTGAGTGCGGTGACGGGGGAGTCCGCCGATGACATTTACCGGCGGCTCGCCGGCGAGATGATCAGTGCGGAGCGGGAGGTGTTTGTGCGGTTGCGGGATGAGCGGCGGATTGATGACGAGATGCTTCGTACGCTCTTGCGGCGGCTTGATCTTGAGGAAGCCGCCGCGTATCGGGAGGAGGGGGGCGCTTGACGGTTGTGGGCTGGTGCGGGCCGGTGGTGGGTTTGTGCCCACCCGTTCCGCCCTGCGGAACGACTGCCCACAAACCGGGTCGTCAGGGGGCGCCTGTGATTACTGCTACTGCTGTTGTTCCTCTGGGGAAGGCGCCCTCCTCTGTCAGGGTTGTCAGGCCGTAGAGCATCTTTGCCACGTACAGCCGCTCCAGCCGGAGCCCGTGGCGGGACGTGAAGTCGTCGGCGAAGGCGTCCAGCGCCGGAGACGTACGGGCGTAGCCGCCGCAGTGGAAGCGCTCGTCGAGGCGCCACGAGCCGCGCCGGCCGCCGAACGCCTCGCACTGCAGCCGCTCGGTCTCCGCGCCCAGGAAACCGCCCTTGAGTACGGGGAAGCCGATCGCCCGCTGCCCCTCGCCCAGCCCGGCGGCGAGCCCGGCGAGCGTGCCGCCCGTGCCGCACGCGACCCCGACGACGTCCGCCATGCCGCGCAGCTCGCGCCCCAGCTCCGCGCAGCCGAGCACGGCGGCCGCGTTCGACCCGCCCTCGGGCACGACGAAGCAGTCGCCGCCCGCCCGCTCGACCAGGTCGGCCAGCACCTCCGGCTCCGTCTTGCGGCGGTAGGTGGCCCGGTCGGTGAACAGCAGCCGCATGCCGGACGCGGCGCAGTAGCGCAGCGAGGGGTTCAGCGGCCGGCCCGCCAGCTCGTCGCCCCGGACGACGCCCACGGTGGCGAAGCCCAGCAGGCGCCCCGCGGCGGCCGTGGCGCGCAGGTGGTTGGAGTACGCGCCGCCGAACGTCAGCAGGGTGCGCCGCCCCGCCTCGGCCGCGGCCTCCAGGTTGGGCGCGAGCTTGCGCCACTTGTTGCCGGGCAGCTCGGGGTGTATCAGGTCGTCCCGCTTGAGCAGCAGGCGCACGCCGTGCCGGGCGAACCTCTCGTCCGGGAGCTCCACGAGCGGGGACGGCAGCCGCGGCCGCAGGCCGGCGAGCCCGGCGCTGCCGGCGGCGGGGGGATGGCTGGTCACGCCCCCATTGTCGCGTGAACGGGCGTTGTCGCGGGAACGGGCGGGCGGGCCGCGGCGCGCCTCACTTGAGCCGTTCACGGACCCGCTCGCGGAGCCACTCCATGGAGAAGCCCACCGGATCGGTCTTGCCGGGGCGCCACTCCAGGTGGCCGATCACGGAGCGCTCCGTCCAGCCGTGGTGCCGGCAGATGGCGGCCGCCACCTGCTCCACCGCCCGCAGCTGGACCTGCGGCCAGGGGTCCTCCCCGTCGCCCCGGTTGACGCACTCGAAGCCGTAGAAGTGGACGTTGCCGTCGGTGTCCGCCCACCGCACCGGCGGCAGCCGCTTCTCGGCGATCACCGCCTTCAGCACGTCGCCGTCGCCGCCGCCCGCGTGGTTGACGCGCCCGCAGCCGGTGAGGTGGATCGCGCCGTCCTTGGCGATGACCCCGTGGCACAGGGGGCCGGGCAGCTCCTCGTAGCCGTTCCAGCACAGCCGGACGGTGCTGTCGGTGCCCGAGGTGGCCGAGTGGTGGATCATCACGCCGTTGACCGGCCCCCACGGGCCGTGCCCCTGGCGGTTGTGCCGGCGCCAGCCGTCCACCTCGACGACGGTGGCGCCCTCGCGTCTGAGCGCGGCCAGGAACTCGCTCGCGGACATGGGTGGGGCCATGCCGCTCTCCCTCCGTAGAGCACGTGGCGTACGCCGGTCGCGTAGGCCGAATGACCCCCTTGTACCCAAAAGTTCGCAGGTGGGCCGGGCGTTCGGATATCGTGCGAGCCGATCCGGCCGTTGGCCGAATATCCCACCGATCGCATCGTCGACAGCGCCGTCGACACGGAAGTACGGATCAAGGACTGTGGACTACCAGGCCGTCCTCGAAGAGGTCGCCGCCTTCGCCAAGCCGCTCGTCGGCCGTGGCCAGGTGGCCGACTACATCCCCGCCCTCGCCGGAGTGGACATCAACCGGTTCGGCATGGCCGTCGCCGACGTCGACGGCGGGGTGTACGGCATCGGGGACTGGGAACGGCCGTTCTCCGTGCAGTCCATCTCCAAGGCGTTCAGCCTGGCGCTCGTCCTGGCCGAGGGAGGCGGCAAGATCTGGGAGCGGGTCGGCACGGAACCGTCCGGAAACCCCTTCAACTCCCTGGTCCAACTCGAATACGAGAACGGCATCCCGCGCAACCCGTTCATCAATGCGGGCGCGCTCGTCGTCACCGACCGGCTGCAGACCCTCACCGGCGACGCCAGCACCACCATGCTGGAGTTCCTGCGGGCCGAGAGCGGCAACCCCGACGTCTCCTTCGACCCCGCCGTCGCCGCCTCCGAGACCGAGCACGGCGACCGCAACGCCGCCCTCGCCCACTTCATGGCCAGCTACGGTAACCTCGACAACCCCGTCCCCACGGTCCTGGAGCACTACTTCTGGCAGTGCTCCATCGAGATGAGCTGCCGCGACCTCGCCCGCGCGGGCACCTTCCTCGCCCGCCACGGCCTGCGCGCCGACGGCTCGCGGCTGCTGCCGCGGCGCGAGGCGAAGCAGGTCAATGCCGTGATGCTCACGTGCGGGACGTATGACGCGGCGGGGGACTTCGCGTACCGGGTGGGGCTGCCGGGGAAGAGTGGGGTGGGGGGTGGGATTGTCGCCGTGATACCGGGGCGGTGTGCGTTGTGTGTGTGGAGCCCTGGCTTGGACACCCGGGGCAACTCTGTTGCGGGTGTGGCCGCGCTGGATCACTTCACCACCCTGACCGGGTGGTCGGTGTTCTAGGCGGCTTGTCGGCTGCCGGCCGGTGGGGGCTTGTCGCGCAGTTCCCCGGGCCCCTATCGGGGCGCGTCTTCTGGGGCCGCGTCCGGCCTCTACGGGCAGCGGATGACCTGGCCCGCGTAGGAGAGGTTGCCGCCGAAGCCGAAGAGCAGGACCGGGGCGCCCGACGGGATCTCGTCGCGCTCGACCAGCTTGGAGAGCGCGAGCGGAATGCTCGCGGCGGACGTGTTGCCGGACTCGGTCACGTCCGTCGCGACGACCGCGTTGACCGCCCCCAGCTTCCGCGCCACCGGTTCGATGATCCGCAGGTTGGCCTGGTGCAGGACGACGGCCGCCAGGTCCTCCGGCGCGACGCCGGCCCGCTCGCAGACGCGGCGGGCGATGGGCGGCAGCTGCGTCGTGGCCCAGCGGTAGACCGACTGGCCCTCCTGGGAGAAGCGCGAGGGCGTGCCCTCGATCCGTACGGCGTGTCCCATGCCGGGCACCGAGCCCCACACCACGGGGCCGATCTCCGGTTCGGCCGAGGCCGTGACCACGGCGGCGCCCGCGCCGTCGCCGGTCAGCACGCACGTCGTGCGGTCGCTCCAGTCGGTCACCGACGTGAACTTCTCCACCCCGATGACCAGGGCGTTCGTCGCCGCCCCGGCGCGGATGGCGTGGTCCGCGCTCGCCAGGGCGTGGGTGAAGCCGGAGCAGACCACGTTGACGTCCATCACGGCGGGCGTGGCGAGGCCGAGCGCGGCCGCGACCCGGGCGGCCGTGTTGGGGCTGCGGTCGTCGGCGGTGCAGGTGGCGACGAGGACGAGATCGATCTCGTCCGCGGCGAGGCCGCTGTTCGCCAGCGCCTTCCCGGCGGCCTCGGCCGCCATGTCGGCGACCGTCTCGCCGGGCTCGGCGACCCGGCGCGTGCGGATGCCGACGCGCGAGCGGATCCACTCGTCGCTGGTGTCGACCATGGCCGCCAGCTCGTCGTTGGTCAGCACCCGGGCGGGCTGGTAGTGGCCGAGGGCGAGGACGCGGGAGCCGGTCATCGGCGGTTCCTCCGAGGCTGGCGGATGTACGAACGTGCAGTACGGGCGCACAGAAGTGCGTGTGGTACAGGATTCACCAGTGTTGACGCTGCACGCGTGGAAGCGGGTATGCGATCCGCCCAATGTTCTGCCGCGATAACTGGCACAACCCGCAGGGCCCGGCCGCTGCGGCGGCCGGGCCCTGTCCCCCCTGTGGTGATCTGTGACGATCCTTACGTCACCGATCCGGCACGCTGCGTCAGCGCAGCGAGAGCGCCGTGCGGATCGTGGTGAAGAGCTCGGTCTGGTCCGTGACGCCGAGGACGCGCTCCGCCTGCGGGCCCTGGGCCGCGATGCGCACCTCGGTGCCGGTGTGCTCCTGCGACTTGCCGGGCGTGTTGGTGGAGTAGTTGACCTTCAGCTGCTGCCCCTCGTCGGTGACCAGCGTGGAGGACAGGCCGGGCGGGGCCGCCTCCAGCGGCACGATCTGGCTGCTGTGGCCGTGGTCGGCGGTGGTGACGACCAGGGTGTCCGGGTGCTGCGCGGCGTAGGCGCGGGCGACCTTCACGGCGCGGTCGAGGGCCGCGGTCTCCCCGATCTGGCCGCACGGGTCGGCGGCGTGGTCGCGCTTGTCGATCGAGGCGCCCTCGACCTGCAGGAAGAAGCCCTTCTTGGAGCCCGCGCCCCGCTGCTTGGCCTCCAGGAGCTGCAGCGCCTTGGTGGTCTGGTCGGCCAGGCTCGGGGTGCCGGCCTTGCGCTCGGGGTTGTTCGTCACGCAGCGCTGCGGGGCGGTGCCGCCCTGGGCCGCGGGCTTGCCGGTCCACTCGACGGGGATGTTGCCGTCGGCGAAGAGGCCGAGGACGGGCTTGCCGGGCTTCGCGCTCTTCAGGCCCTTGTCGTCGGTGACGACCTGGTAGCCGAGCTGCTGCGCCTGCTGGGTGACGGTCTGTCCGGCGAACCGGCCCTCGGTGACCTTCTGGTCGAAGCGCGCCTTGCCGCCGCCGAGGAGGACGTCCACCTTGTGGTTGACGCTTTGCTCGGCGATCGAGCCGGGGCCGCCCTTGGCGATGGTGTCGCCCGGGCAGGCCTTCATGTCGGCCGGGCCCTGGCAGCTGCGGTCACTGGCGTGCGAGGCGAGGACGGCAGGGGTGGCGTCGGTCAGCTCGGCGGTGGTGACGCTGCCGGTGGCCAGGCCGTTCTTCTGCGCCAGCTCCAGGATCGTGGTCATCGGCTTGTCCGTGCCGGGCGTCTTGGATATCCGGCCGTTGACGGTCTTGCGCCCGGTCGCCCAGCCGGTGCCGCTGGCGGCCGAGTCGGTGACGTAGTCGGGCTTGCCGTTCTTGTCGACCGAGTACGTGGTGTACGCGCCGGTGAGCGGGAACTTGTCCATGTTCAGACGGCCCGCGGCGCCCACGGTGTAGTCACGGGCCAGGGTGATCTCCGAGTCGCCCATGCCGTCGCCGATGAGCAGGATGACGTTCTTGGCCTTCTTGGCGCCGTGGCCCGCGGCGAGCGCGGGGACGTCCGAGCTGCCGCCCTCCGAAGCGGAGGCCGCGGCGGGCACCGCGACCCCGGCGGCGAGCAGTGCGGCGGCGCCCCAGGCGAGACGGCGCCGGTACGGACGAGAACCCATGGTTTTTCCTCCTCGTAGGCCGGGGCGGGATGCCCGGCCGGGGGAAGCTCACCAGGGGCGGGTGTACCGGAGGGGTCCTTGAGGTGTCCTGCAGTTCACCGGGGGTTGTCGGCCGGGCTGCCGGGCTGCGCCGGGGCACCGGCCGCCCCCGCCGCTGCGGGCTGGTCGTCCGCCTTGAGGGCCTTCGCCTCGCTCTTGAGGATGCGCATCGACTTGCCCAGCGCGCGGGCGGTGTCGGGCAGCTTCCGCGAACCGAACAGCAGGACCATCACCAGCACCACCACGAGGATGTGCCAGGGCTCAAGGGCGTTGCGCAGCATGATCGGCGCACCTCTCTCTTCCGTAACCGTTGTGCTCACCATACTTGCCAGATTGCGCAACTGGACAACCAAAGCAGGTGTCCGGCCGTCTATCCGGGTAAGCGGCACGGAACCGGGGCGGCCCGGGGAACGGACGAGGACTGGCGGATGAGCAGATGAGTGGCGGCCGAGGGAAGCGGGCGCACCGCCGGGTGCGGACGGCGACGCTCGCCGTGGTGGCGTTCGTGGTGCTGCTGGCCGCCGGCGCGGGCTGGGTCTGGCTCCGGCTCGACGGCAACATCAGCACCTTCGACGCGGACGGGCTGTCCAAGAACCGCCCGGGCGCCGGCGCCGCCGGGCAGAACGTGCTGGTCATCGGCTCGGACTCGCGCTCGGGCGGAAACAGGGACCTGGGCGGCGGCGAGGGTGACGTGGGCCGCTCCGACACCGCGTTCCTGCTGCACGTCTACCGCGACCGCGAGCACGCCGTCGCCGTCTCGATCCCGCGGGACACGCTCGTCGACATCCCGCCGTGCCGGCTGCCCGACGGCAGCTGGACGTCCGGGCGGACCCGGGCGATGTTCAACTCCGCCTTCTCGGTGGGGGAGTCGCCCAAGGGCAACCCGGCCTGCACGCAGAACACGGTGGAGAAGCTCACCGGGCTGCGGGTCGACCACACCGTCGTCGTCGACTTCGCGGGCTTCTCCGCCATGACCTCGGCCGTGGGCGGCGTGCCGGTGTGCGTGCCCAAGGACGTCTACCAGGGCGACCTCGACCCGCACCGCGGCTCGCGCGGCGAGCTCCTCTTCGCCAAGGGGCGGCAGAACGTCTCGGGGCAGAAGGCGCTGGACTACGTGCGCGTGCGGCACGGCATCGGCGACGGCTCCGACATCGGCCGCATCCAGCGGCAGCAGGCCTTCCTCGCGGGCATGGTCAAGAAGGTGCGCGAGCAGGGCTTCAACCCGGCCACGCTGCTGCCCCTGGCGGACGCCGCCACCAAGTCGATGACCGTCGACCCCGGGCTGGGCTCCGCCGACAAGCTGCTGTCCTTCGCCATGTCGCTGAAGGACATCGGCCTGCACGACATCAAGTTCATCACCGTGCCCTGGCGCTACGAAGGGGACCGCGTCGACATCGTGCAGCCCGCCGCGGACGCGCTGTGGGCCTCGCTGAAGGCCGACCGGACGATCGACGGCAAGGACGCCGCGGGCGGGGGGCGGGCTCCCGCCGGGCCGGCGGCTCCCGCCTCCCCCGAGCCGGTCTCCGGGGAGGGCGTGAGCGTCTCCGTCGCCAACGGCACCCGGGTGGGCGGGCTCGCGGCGCGGGCCGCCGCGGAGCTGGAGAAGCACGGGTTCACCGTCGGCAGCACCGGCAACGCGAAGGAACGCGACGCCGGCATCACAGTGATCGAGTTCGGCCCGGGGCGGGCGGCCGAGGCGCGGACGGTGGCCCGGCTCTTCCCCGGGGCGTACGTCCACGGGGTGGCGGAGAACGGGATCACGGTGACGGTCGGGCGGGACTTCGCCGCCGCGGGCGCCGGCGCGTCCCCCGCGGCCTCCTCCTCGCCCGCCC
>NZ_JBPQTW010000138.1:0-17533 GCF_051386535.1 Streptomyces sp. URMC 127 | reverse complement strand
GTACCCCCGACCGGATTCGAACCGGCGCTACCGCCTTGAGAGGGCGGCGTGCTAGGCCGCTACACAACGGGGGCTTGCACTTCGCTTTTGCGCTTTCGCGCGCTTCCTACTTTATCAGTAGTTTTGCGAGAGAATTTCGGCGAAGAATTTCTCTTGCTGGGGTACCAGGACTCGAACCTAGACTAAGTGAACCAGAATCACTCGTGCTGCCAATTACACCATACCCCACCGTAACTCCACCCCCCTCAGGGGGCCTTGTCCGGCTTGCGCCTCCCGCTCCGGCCTCTCGGCCCTCTCGGGCGGCGCAGGAAGAACATTACCCGAAGGAGGACGGGGCGCCAAAATCGATAGATGCCCCCGCGCAAACGCGACGGGGCCCGGCCGCCCCACAAGAGGCTGCCGGGCCCCGTGAGGTCCCTGTGTCAGGCGGTGTCAGGCGGTGTCAGGCGCTGATCACGCCGTGAGCTTCGCCAGCGCCGCGTCGACGCGCGCGAGCGTGCGCTCGCGTCCCAGGACCTCCAGGGACTCGAACAGCGGCAGGCCGACCGTACGGCCCGTGACGGCCACGCGGACGGGCGCCTGGGCCTTGCCGAGCTTCAGGCCGTGCTCCTCGCCCGCCGCGACGACGGCGGCCTTGATGGCCTCGGCGTTCCAGTCGGCGGCCGCCAGCTTCTCGCGTGCCGTGCGCAGCAGGGCGTCCGAGCCCTCCTTCATCGCCTTGGCCCAGGACGCCTCGTCCTCGGCCGGCTCGTCGAGGAAGAGGAAGTCGACGTTGGCCGTGATGTCGGAGAGGACCGTGAGGCGGGTCTGGGCGTGCGGCGCGATGGCCTCCCAGGCGGCCCGGTCGAAGGCCTCGGGCTCCCAGGGGGCGTGCGGCGCCCGCAGCCAGGGCTCGCAGGCCTCGGCGAACGCCTTCGGGTCCAGCTGCCGGATGTGGTCGGCGTTGATCGCCTCGGCCTTCTTGAGGTCGAAGCGGGCCGGGTTGGCGTTGACGTCCTTGATGTCGAAGGCCGCGACCATCTCGTCCATGGAGAAGATGTCCTGGTCGGCGGAGAGCGACCAGCCGAGGAGCGAGAGGTAGTTGAGCAGGCCCGCCGGGAGGAAGCCGCGCTCCCGGTAGAGGTTCAGGGAGGCCTGCGGGTCGCGCTTGGAGAGCTTCTTGTTGCCCTCGCCCATCACGTACGGCAGGTGGCCGAACTCGGGGACGGTCTTGGCGACGCCCAGCTCGATCAGCGCCTTGTACAGGGCGATCTGCCGCGGCGTGGAGGAGAGCAGGTCCTCGCCGCGCAGGACGTGGGTGATCTCCATCAGGGCGTCGTCGACCGGGTTGACCAGCGTGTAGAGCGGGGCGCCGTTGGCCCGGACGATGCCGTAGTCCGGCACGTTCTCCGGGGTGAAGGTCAGCTCGCCGCGGACGAGGTCGGTGAAGGTGATGGCCTCGTCGGGCATCCGGAAGCGCACGATGGACGCGCGGCCCTCGGCCTCGTAGGCGGCCTGCTGCTCGGGGGAGACGACGCGGCACTTGCCGTCGTAGCCGGAGGGGCGGCCGGCGGCGCGGGCGGCCTCGCGGCGCTCGTCGAGCTCCTCGGCGGTGCAGTAGCAGCGGTAGGCGTAGCCGCCGTCGAGCAGCTTCTGCGCGACGTCCTCGTAGATGTCCATGCGCTGCGACTGGCGGTACGGCGCGTGGGGGCCGCCGATCTCGGGGCCCTCGTCCCAGTCGAAGCCCAGCCAGCGCATCGACTCCAGGAGCTGCTGGTACGACTCCTCGGAGTC
Source organism: Streptomyces sp. URMC 127 (assembly GCF_051386535.1). Classification (NCBI taxonomy): domain Bacteria; kingdom Bacillati; phylum Actinomycetota; class Actinomycetes; order Kitasatosporales; family Streptomycetaceae; genus Streptomyces; species Streptomyces sp. URMC 127. The sequence continues at coordinate 15,760 of NZ_JBPQTW010000138.1, read as the reverse complement.
GCGCGCAGCATCGGTGTCCTCGATGCGGAAGACCAGGGTGCCGCCGTGGTGGCGGGCGAACGCCCAGTTGAAGAGGGCGGTGCGGACCAGGCCCACGTGGGGGTTGCCGGTCGGCGAGGGACAGAAACGTACGCGGACGTTCGCGTTAGCCACGCTTGATCACCTTGTTGGTGAGAGTGCCGATGCCTTCGATGGTGACGGCGACCTCGTCGCCGACGTTGAGGGGGCCGACTCCGGCCGGGGTGCCCGTGAGGACGACGTCGCCGGGGAGCAGCGTCATGGCCTCGGTGATGTGGACGATCAGGTCCTCGACGGAGCGCACCATGTCGGCGGTGCGGCCGAGCTGGCGCTGCTCGCCGTTGACGGTGCACATGATCCCGAGGTCGCTCGGGTCGAGCTCGGTCTCGATCCAGGGGCCGAGCGGGCAGGAGGTGTCGAAGCCCTTGGCGCGGGCCCACTGCTTCTCGCGCTGCTGGGCGTCGCGGGCGGTGACGTCGTTGGCGCAGGTGTAGCCGAGGATGACGTCCTTGACGCGCTCGCGCGGGACCTCGCGGCACATGCGGCCGATGACGACGGCCAGCTCGGCCTCGTGGTGCAGCTCGCTGGAGAAGGAGGGGTACTCGATGGCGCCGCCGGGGCCGATCACCGAGGTGGAGGGCTTGAGGAAGGCGACGGGGAGGTCGCCGACCTCGTTGCCGAGCTCGGCGGCGTGCTCCGCGTAGTTGCGGCCGATGGCCACGACCTTGCTGGGCAGGACGGGCGAGAGCAGCCGGACCTTGTCCAGCGGGACCTTGGTGCCGGAGCGCTCGAAGTCGCCGTAGGGGATGCCCTTGATGATGTCGAGGACGGGGCCGCCTTCTGTGGCGGCGTCCCCCTCCACGACGCCGTAGCCGACGTTGCCGTCGATGGAGAACCTGGCGATGCGCACGGGAAGCTTTTGCCCCTTATCTGATCCGGCCGGAGTCTGACACCCCAGGCTATCGCGGGGGCCGCCGGCCGCCCGTGCGCGGCGGATCCGGCCGCTGCGGCGGGCGGATCCGGAGCCGGGCCGGGGTCAGTCCTGGGGGACGGCGACGGCGGGGGCCGTCATGAGCACGGTGCGGCGCGGGTTCGCGGTGACCGGCGGGAGCTCGGTGGCGTGGGCGACGGCCTCGGCGATCCGCAGGGTGGAGCTGTCGTCGAGGTGGACGAGCGTCGTGCGGCGCGGGTTGGCGGTCTTCCGGACGGCCTTCGGGGCCGCCTTCCGGGACGACAGCTTCGTCGTGTTCGTCAGCTTCGTCGTGTTCGTCACTTGCTGCCTCGCGGTGTCTTGGTGCGCTGGTCGCTGTCTTGGTGCAGGTGCGCCGGCTTGCCGTGTCCTGGTGCAGGTGCGCCGGTTCGCCGCACTGCTGCGCCGGTCATTCTCGTCGTTCCGCGGCCTGCGGACTGGTCGTTCCCGCGGCCTGCGTAAAGGACCAGGCTAGGCGCGCCTATCCCCACGCGTCCGCGGGAGAAGTCCTGACTTGCTTGTGAGTTTGCTCACGAGTTCGCCGAAATATGCCGCAAACCGGGCGCCGTTTCGGCGCTCGCGAAACGGACATTGCAGGGCTGAACCTGACGTTCCGCTCCTGATCATGGAATCTGGGACACCCGGCGAGCCCGCTCGACGCGCCTTGGTTATGTCCGCATAAGCCCCTTATAAAGGCCCTGGTCCTCTACGCCCCGTGACGAAATCCGGCACTGAGCGTGATGCCGGGGCGGGTGGGGTGCACCGGCCTTGTTGGAGATCTGGCACTGTGCTGGAATTCCACGGACCGCCAGGGGGCAACCGCGGTCCCCCCACGACTCGACACCGTCCCGTCCTCTACCGGCGGGGCGCCTGGTCCAGAGGTTGCGACGCTAGTGCAGGGACGTTTCAAGAGGGATGGCAGCGCTGCGGCGGAGCCGGAGCCGCGCGGTGCGACCGACCGCGGCCCGTCCGCCGAGGGGCAGGCCGGCGACGGATCCGCCGACCGGCCGCAGGCCACGTCAAAGGCGAAGGCCAAGGCGAACAAGGCCAAGCTGCCGAGCGGGCCGGGCTCACGAATAGCCCTGCGCAACTGGCGCATCAGTACCCGCCTCGTGTCCCTGCTGGCGCTTCCGGTCGTCGCCGCGACGACGCTGGGCGGTCTGCGCATCAACGACGCGCTCACCAACGTCGACCAGCTCGACCACATGAAGCTCCTGACGGACATGACCGGCAAGGCGACCCAGCTCGCCAACGCGCTCCAGGAGGAGCGCGACCGGTCCGCGGGTCCGAAGATGGACAACTTCCCCACCAACGACGCCGTGATCGCGTCGCAGGAGAAGACCGACCAGGCGATCAACGCCTTCAACGACGCCACCAAGGGCGTCAAGCCGTCCGACCCGACGATGAACGGCGTGCAGACCACCCTGGTCGACATCAGCCGGCAGCTGAAGAAGATCGAGCAGGTCCGGAAGGACTCCTTCAGCCCGAAGGACAGCGATTACATCGCCCGCTCGGTCAACAACTACGACGGCCTGATCAACGCGCTGCTGTCGCTGTCCCAGGACATGGCCCAGGCCACCAGCAACGCCGACATGATCACCAGCACGCGTGCGCTGGCGACGTTCTCCGCCGCCAAGGAGTACGCGTCGATCCAGCGCGCCGTGATCAGCGCCGCGCTCGCCAACCACAAGGGCCCGTACCTCTCGCCGAACGACCAGCAGTACGGCCGCGAGGCGTCCGACGCGGAGATCGAGGCGATCCGCCGCTTCATCGCCATCCGCGGCGGGGACTCCCAGCAGCTGCTGCTGGCGATCAACGGTGGCAACGCCGACATCCAGCAGGCCCAGACCTACACCAACCGCGTCTTCAGCAAGCCGGACGCTCTCAAGAGCGAGCCGAAGTCCTACAAGGACTGGTACGACCAGGCCTCGGTCAAGCTCATCGAGATGTCCAAGATCGAGCAGACCCTGCTCTCCCAGATGGAGCAGAAGGCGCTCGAGCTGCGCGACGACGCCCAGCAGGACGCCATCCTCAACGGTGTCCTGATCATCCTCGTTCTCGGCATCTCGCTCGTCGGCGCCTTCGTCGTGGCCCGCTCCATGGTGCGCTCGCTGCGCCGGCTGCAGGACACCGCCCAGCGCGTCGCCCAGGACCGCCTGCCCGAGCTCGTCAAGCAGCTGTCCGAGACCGACCCGCAGGACGTCGACACGTCCGTGGAGTCCGTCGGCGTGCACAGCCTCGACGAGATCGGCAAGGTGGCCGCGGCCTTCGACGACGTGCACCGCGAGGCCGTCCGCCTCGCCGCCGAGCAGGCCCTCCTGCGGGGCAACGTCAACGCGATGTTCACCAACCTCTCGCGCCGGAGCCAGGGCCTCATCCAGCGTCAGCTCTCGCTCATCTCCGAGCTCGAGAGCCGCGAGGCCGACCCGGACCAGCTGTCCTCGCTCTTCAAGCTCGACCACCTCGCGACCCGCATGCGCCGTAACGGCGAGAACCTCCTCGTCCTCGCGGGCGAGGAGCCGGGCCGCCGGTGGACCCGCCCCGTGCCGCTCGTCGACGTGCTCCGTGCCGCCGCGTCCGAGGTGGAGCAGTACGAGCGCATCGAGCTGAGCGGCGTGCCGCCGACGGAGGTCGCCGGCCGCGTCGTCAACGACCTCGTGCACCTCCTCGCCGAGCTGCTGGAGAACGCGACCTCGTTCTCCTCCCCGCAGACCAAGGTCAAGGTCACCGGCCACGCGCTGCCCGACGGGCGGGTGCTGGTCGAGATCCACGACACCGGCATCGGTCTCTCCCAGGAGGACCTCGCCTCCATCAACGAGCGGCTCGCCAGCCCGCCGACCGTGGACGTCTCGGTCTCGCGGCGCATGGGTCTGTTCGTGGTCGGCCGCCTGTCCCTGCGACACGGCATCCGCATCCAGCTCCGGCCGTCCGACTCGGGCGGTACGACCGCGCTCGTCATGCTGCCCGTCGACGTCGCCCAGGGCGGCAAGAAGCCGATGCCCGGCGCCGTGCCCCCGGCCGGCGGCGGTGCGCCCGGCGGCCCCGGCGGCAACGCGGGTTCCGCCCCGCGCCGGCAGATGCCGGCCGGCGGCGGCCAGCAGCGCCCCGCGCTGCCCCCGCGCCAGGGTGCGCCCGACGGCGGCCTGCCGGCGCGCCCCGCGCCGGCGCCCGGTGCCAACCCCGCGGCGGGCAGCCTCTTCGACACCACGCCGCGCGGCGGCGCCGACCGGACGCCCGCCCAGGGCGCCGGCGACCGCCCCTCGCTGCCGACCCGTGGCAACGGCGGCCCCGCGGTGCCGCCCCCGGCGCCCCAGGCGGGCAAGGGCGGCCGCCGCCAGCAGCAGCCCGCGCAGCCGAACCAGCAGGGCCGCCCGGGTCAGCCCGGCGGGCCCGGCCAGGGCGGCGGTGCCGGCAACCTCCCGGCCCGCCAGGCCCCGAGCTGGGGCAGCGAGCAGCCCTCCGGTGCGCCGAAGGCGCCCCAGGCGCAGCAGCCCGCCGCCCCCGTGGACGACTGGCCGGTCGCCGGCAACGGCTCCGCGCGCTCCGCGCAGGACACGCCGCGCGGTCACGAGGACGTCGAGAGCACGGGGCAGTTCCCCGGGCCTCAGGCCGCGCCCCGTGCGGCCCTGCCCGGCGCCGGTCCCGGCGACACCGCCGAGTTCCCGGCGATCGGTGCGGGCACGGACGCGTCCGGCAGCACGTCGGGCCAGTTCGAGCGCCCGCGCCCCGTCGACGCTCCGAACAGCGCGTCGGGCCAGTACGACCGCCCCGCCCTCGGCGAGGCGCCGAACAGCACGTCCGGCCAGTTCGCCCGCCCCGTGCAGGGCGACGCACCCGGCAGCACCTCCGGCCAGTACGACCGCCCCGTGCCCGCCGAGGGCCCGGGCAGCACGTCCGGCCAGTTCGCCCGCCCCGTGCAGGGCGACGCGCCCGGCAGCACGTCGGGCCAGTACGAGCGTCCCGCGCTCGGTGACGCGCCGAACAGCACGTCCGGTCAGTACGCCCAGCCGGAAGCCGACGACGACCCGCTGACCAGCACCACCGGTCAGTTCGCCCGCCCGGCGCTGCGTGAGGCCGGGCACAGCTCTCCGCTGTTCGAGGAGCTGGAGTCCAACTGGTTCCGCGGCGCCGCCGGTGAGGACCAGGCCTCCGCCGCGCCGCAGCAGGCCGCCGAGGCGCCCTCCTCGGAGCGCCTGCCGAAGCGTCAGCCGCGCCAGTCGCTCCAGGACCCGGAGCGCGGTCCGCTCGGCGAGGTGCCCCAGGCGGCTCAGCAGCCGGCGCGGCCGACCCGCCCGTCGCAGGCCCGCCCGGTTCCGCAGACCCGCCAGGCGCCCCAGGCGCCTCAGGCCCAGCAGGCCGCGGCCGACAACTGGCGCCAGTCCCCCAACGACGAGCGCTGGCGCCGGGCCGAGCAGGTCCGCGAGCCCGCCTCGGGCGGCACCACCGCCTCCGGCCTGCCGCGCCGCGTCCCGCGCGCGAACCTCGTCGACGGCACCGCGGAGACGCAGGCCGTCCCGCAGGTCGGCCCGCAGGTCTCGCGTGCGCCCGACGACGTGCGCGGCCGTCTGACCAACCTCCGCCGGGGCATCCAGCAGGGGCGTCAGGCCGGCAACACCTCGTCCACGGGCAACCACACCGTGGACCCCACCTACCAGCAGGAGCGTTAGTTGAGTCCGATGAGCCAGGCGGCGCAGAACCTGAACTGGTTGATCACCAGTTTCGTGGAGAACACCCCAGGGGTGTCCCACACCGTCGTGGTCTCCGCCGACGGACTCCTTCTGGCGATGTCCGAAGGGTTCCCGAGGGACCGCGCCGACCAGCTGGCGGCCGTCGCCTCCGGCCTGACCTCACTGACCGCCGGAGCCTCCCGCATCTTCGAAGGCGGCGCCGTCAACCAGACCGTGGTCGAAATGGAACGCGGCTTCCTCTTCATCATGTCCATCTCCGACGGATCCTCGCTGGCCGTACTGGCACACCCCGAGTGCGACATCGGCCTCGTCGGCTACGAGATGGCCCTCCTCGTCGACCGCGCGGGCAACGTCCTCACCCCGGACCTCCGCGCCGAGCTCCAGGGCAGCCTGCTGAACTGACCGATGTTTCCCGCTGATCCCGTCCGACCGTACGGCCGAAAACCCCCCACCGGCCCGCGCTCGACGGCATTATTGCCAGTCCTGCTGTCCCGTCCGGAGGATTCATGACCCCGCCCGCCTCGCCCGGCCCGTACGGCGCCTCTCATCATGCGCCGTACGGGAGTGAAGGCGAAGAGCCGCTGATCCGCCCCTACGCCATGACGGGCGGCCGCACCCGGCCCCGCTACCAGCTCGCCATCGAGGCGCTGGTCAGCTCCACGGCCGACCCGGCCGTGCTCGGGACCCTGCTCCCCGAGCACCAGCGCATCTGCCACCTGTGCCGCGAGGTCAAGTCGGTCGCCGAGGTCTCGGCCCTGCTGAACATGCCGCTCGGTGTGGCGCGCATTCTCGTGGCGGACCTGGCGGAGGCCGGCATGGTGGCGATCCACCAGCCGGGTGGCAGCGGCGAGTCCGGCGGGACGCCGGATGTGACACTGCTCGAAAGGGTTCTCAGTGGACTTCGGAAGCTCTAGCGGGGGAATGGCCGGTGGCGGCACGGGCCGTTCCACCACCTCCGCGAAGATCGTGGTGGCGGGCGGCTTCGGCGTGGGCAAGACCACGTTCGTCGGCGCGGTCTCGGAAATCAGTCCGCTGCGCACCGAAGCCGTCATGACCTCCGCCTCGGCGGGCATCGACGATCTGAGCCACGTTCAGGACAAGACCACGACGACCGTGGCGATGGATTTCGGCCGTATCACCCTCGATGACGACCTGATCCTGTATCTGTTCGGTACGCCCGGCCAGGACCGCTTCTGGTTCATGTGGGACGACCTGGTGCGCGGCGCCATCGGCGCCGTCGTCCTGGTCGACACCCGCCGCCTCGCCGACTGCTTCCCCGCGGTCGACTACTTCGAGAACAGCGGCCTGCCCTTCGTCATCGCCCTCAACGGCTTCGACGGACAGCAGCCCTACGCTCCCGAAGAGGTCCGCGAGGCGCTGCAGATCGGCCCGGACACGCCGATCATCACGACCGACGCCCGCCACCGCAACGAGGCGAAGAGCACTCTGATCACTTTGGTCGAGCACGCTCTGATGGCCCGGCTGAAGTAGCTCTTCGGTGGTTGTTCGTCAGAAACTTCCGGCACGTCACGCGTCATGCGCATTGCCCCGTACGGCGCCGCCGGCGGGTTGTGGCATTGGACACGACCGGGCCCGGAGTTCATAACGTTTCGACAGAGAATCGGCCGGACGCGGCAACACACCGCGTTCGGCCGACTTCACTGTGCGCACGTACCGCCCGCCATTTGGCGCCGCTCGCTCTTAATGCCCGTTTTATGTCGGGCAAATCGAGTGGCCTGGCGGGAGCCCCCGCTGTTTGGAATGCGCACCCCCGACGTGCTGGAATTCCAGGAACTGAGCAGTAACGGCTCAGTTCGAAAAACGGCACACACCCGGGTGCCGACGCCGAGAGGTTTTGGTCGAGTGACGCGCAGAAAGACGGGCGCCGCACAGCAGACGCAGGACGGGCGAGGCAACTTCACCCCGCCGTCACGCGCAGCGGTGCCGCCTTCGGCTTCCCCTGCTTCCAGCGTGCCCGAGACCCCGGCTCCCGCCGCGGGTTCCGGCGGCCGGTTCTCGCCCCGCAACTGGCGGGTGCCCGTCCGGCTGAACGCGATCCTGCTCATCCCCGTGATCGTGGCCCTCGTCTTCGGCGGCCTCGACATCAAGGGATCGGTCGACACCTGGGAGGAGGCGAAGGACGCCGCGAACACCGCCCGAGTGGTGCGGGCCGCGGCCACCTACGCCCACGCGGTGATCGACGAGCGTGACCTGACGGCCAAGCCGCTCCTGACGGGCCACCGCGACGACCCGGTCATCAAGAAGACCCAGGCCGCGACGGACGCCGCCCGCGCGGAGTTCGACAAGACCGTCAAGGACATGCCGGACACGCCGGCCCTGCGGCGCCGCATGAGCCTCTTCCGCGAGGCGGAGAACAAGCTGCCCAAGCTGCGCAAGGAGGCCTACACCTCCGCTCTGCCCGGGACGCAGACCGAGGACGGCTACGGTGCCATCCAGCGTCCCCTCATGGCCTTCGCCAACGAGCTGGGCTCCGGTCTGGGCACCGACAACGTCGTCTCGTACGGCCGCATGGTCTACGCCGTCTCGCTGGCCAAGGCCGCCGAGTCGCTGCAGCGCTCCATCGGCACGCACCTGCTCGTGGAGAGCAAGGCCGACCCCAAGGAGCAGGCGCTCCAGCGGACGTCGTTCTCCTCCTACTACTTCCTCGAGTACATCGCCCGCGCCGAGTACGACGCGAGCGGCACCGAGGACGACATCAGCCGGCTCAACGACGCGATCGCCACCAAGGCGAAGGCGTCCGAGCAGGACAAGATCGCCAACGCCATCATGGCGGGCAAGACCCAGAAGCAGCTGAGCGACGCCGGCATCACGGCCGACGCCTGGATGGACGCCGCCACGGGCAAGTTCGACGCCTACCGCTCGGTCGAGACGTACCTGACCGACAAGGCCGTGGACGAGGCCGAGAAGGTCTCCTCCGACGCCCAGCGCGACGCGATCGTCAACTCCTCGATCATGATCGTGGCCCTGCTGCTCGCGTTCTTCGTGGCCGGCATGATGGCCCGCTCCATGAGCCGCAACATGCGCCACCTGCGGCGCGCCGCCTTCGACGTGGCCGAGCAGCGCCTGCCCGCGCTGGTCGACCAGCTGTCGCGGACCGACCCGGGCCGGGTCGACACCCGGGTCCAGCCGATCCCGATCACCACCCGGGACGAGATCGGCGAGGTCGCCCGCGCCTTCGACCAGGTCCACCGCGAGGCCGTCCGGCTCGCCGCCGAGCAGGCCCTGCTCCGTGGCAACGTCAACGCGATCTTCACCAACCTCTCGCGCCGCAACCAGAGCCTCATCGAGGGTCAGCTGACCCTGATCACCGAGCTCGAGGAGCACGAGGCGGACCCGGACCAGCTGGAGAACCTCTTCCGCCTGGACCACCTGGCCACCCGTATGCGCCGCAACGGCGAGAACCTCCTGGTCCTCGCCGGCGAGGAGCCCGGCCGCAGCTGGGACCAGCCGGTCCCGCTGGTGGACGTGCTGCGCGCCGCCTCCTCCGAGGTGGAGGCCTACGAGCGCATCGAGCTCTCGGGCGTCCCGGAGGCGGACATCCACGGCCTCGCCGTGACCGACCTCGTGCACCTGCTGGCCGAGCTCCTGGAGAACGCCACCACGTTCTCCTCCCCGCACACCAAGGTGCGCGTCACCGCGACGCGGCTGCCCGACGGCCGCGTGATGGTCGAGATCCACGACAAGGGCATCGGCCTGACCGCCGAGGACTTCGCGGACATCAACCACAAGCTGGCCAACCCGCCGACCGTGGACGCCGCGATCTCCCAGCGCATGGGTCTGTTCGTGGTCGGCCGCCTGGCGGCGCGGCACGGCATCCGGGTCCAGCTGCGCCCCTCGGGCGAGCAGGCCGGCACGACCTCGCTGGTCATGCTGCCGGACCGGATCACCCACGGTGGCGGTGGCGAGGACGAGCTGTCCCCCGACAGCTTCACGGTCTCGCAGATGGTTCCGGAGCAGCAGGGCGGCGGCCAGGCGCCCGCCATGGGCCGCATGCGCACCGCGGCGGAGCTGGGCTTCGACGACTCCCGCTACGAGCAGCAGCAGCCGGCCGGTGCGGCGAACGCCGCGCTGGACCCGGTGAACCGCTCGCGGCTCCGCGAGGAGCGGCGCGCGGCGCTGGAGGCCGCGGCGGACAACCGCCCGCTGTTCCGCGACGAGGTGCCCCAGCAGCACGAGCAGCAGCCGTACGAACAGCCGCAGCAGCAGCCGTACGAGCAGCAGGGTCACCAGCACACCGAGCAGTTCCCGGCGATCGGCGACCAGCCGTACGAGGAGTCGTACGACGGCTCCTACGACCAGCAGGCGCAGCAGCAGCCGCAGCACGGCTTCCAGGACTCCGGTTTCCAGGACGCCGGCTACCGGGAGCAGGACTACGCCGAGCAGGGCTACGCGGACTCCGGTTACCCGCAGCAGCAGTCGTACGGGGAGACCACCGGTCAGACCCGGAGCGACGTCTGGCAGCAGCCTGGTACGTACCAGGACGGCGGACAGCAGGGTTACGGTGCGGATTCGGAATCACTGCCGCCCGCTGACACGGTGCAGCCGGAGCGCGTAGAGTTCGACCGTCCGGGCCCCGCTTCGAGCGGCTCCCACTCGCTGACCGGGTCCGGTCTGCCGCGCCGCGCGACGCAGTGGCAGCAGTCCGAGTCTGTCGAAGAGGCCGCGGGGGCCGGCGAACCGGAGCAGCCCCAGCAGGACGTCCCACAGCAGCCTCACGAGGGTGACAGCCCCGACTGGCGATCGGAGAACGACGAGCGCTGGCATCGTGCCGAGCAGCTCCGGGACCCGAAAGCCGGTGGAGTGACCTCCTCCGGACTGCCCCGCCGAGTGCCCAAGGCCAATCTGATCGAGGGCAAGGCGGCGCAGACGCCGCAGGGCGGACCCCAGATATCCCGTGCCCCCGAAGACGTACGCGGACGGCTGAGCAATCTCCGCCGCGGCGTTCAGCAGGGGCGCACCGTGGGAGCCGACAGCGGTTCGGCCACCCCGCAGCAGCATGAGCAACACGACCAGGGCTTCGGCCCCGGCGGCACCTACGATCAGGAGCGTTAGTGTGAGCCCGATGAGCCAGGCGGCGCAGAACCTGAACTGGTTGATCACCAGTTTCGTGGAGAACACCCCAGGGGTGTCCCACACCGTCGTGGTCTCCGCCGACGGACTCCTTCTGGCGATGTCCGAAGGGTTCCCGAGGGACCGCGCCGACCAGCTGGCGGCCGTCGCCTCCGGCCTGACCTCACTGACCGCCGGAGCCTCCCGCATCTTCGAAGGCGGCGCCGTCAACCAGACCGTGGTCGAAATGGAACGCGGCTTCCTCTTCATCATGTCCATCTCCGACGGATCCTCGCTGGCCGTACTGGCACACCCCGAGTGCGACATCGGCCTCGTCGGCTACGAGATGGCCCTCCTCGTCGACCGCGCGGGCAACGTCCTCACCCCGGACCTCCGCGCCGAACTGCAGGGGAGCCTTCTCAACTAGCAAAGAGGCAGTGCGTTTCGCGCCACCGCGCCATAGGGTGCGGTGGCGCGACCAGCAGCAGACAGGCACGTTGAGGAGGAGACGTGGCAACGCCCCCCGGCGGTTACCCGTACGGCAATGATCAGCAGGCTCAGCCTCCGCTGAACCGCTTCAACTTCCCCTCCGCACCAAGCCCGCGTGCGCAGGCGGAGCCGTCGCGGCCGCCGCAAGTACCACAGGCGCCCCAGCATCGCAGGGCGTCGCAGTCCCCCTCCGCGGGCAAGCGGAACAACCCGCTGGTCCGCCCCTACGCGATGACCGGTGGCCGGACCCGGCCGCGGTACCAGCTCGCCATCGAGGCGCTGGTGCACACCACGGCCCAGCCGGGCCAGCTTCACGGGCAGTTGCCGGAACACCAGCGCATCTGCCACCTGTGCACCGAGATCAAGTCGGTCGCCGAGATCTCGGCGCTCCTCACCATTCCCCTCGGCGTCGCCCGAATCCTCGTCGCCGACTTGGCGGAGGCCGGGCTCGTCGCCATCCATCAGCCCGGCGGCGACGAGTCCGCCGGCGGCCAGCCTGACGTGACACTGCTCGAAAGGGTGCTCAGTGGACTTCGGAACCTCTAGCGGCGAGGCAGCCCGCTCCACCACCTCCGCGAAGATCGTGGTGGCAGGCGGTTTCGGCGTGGGCAAGACCACGTTCGTCGGTGCGGTCTCGGAGATCAACCCGCTGCGGACCGAAGCCGTGATGACGTCCGCCTCGGCGGGCATCGACGACCTCACCCACGCGCCGGACAAGACCACGACGACCGTGGCCATGGACTTCGGCCGTATCACCCTGGACCAGGACCTGATCCTCTACCTGTTCGGCACGCCCGGACAGGACCGTTTCTGGTTCATGTGGGACGACCTGGTGCGCGGCGCCATCGGCGCCGTCGTCCTGGTCGACACCCGCCGCCTCGCCGACTGCTTCCCCGCGGTCGACTACTTCGAGAACAGCGGCCTGCCCTTCGTCATCGCCCTCAACGGCTTCGACGGTCACCAGCCCTACACGCCGGACGAGGTCCGCGAGGCGCTGCAGATCGGCCCCGACGCGCCGATCATCACGACCGACGCCCGCCACCGCAACGAGGCGAAGAGCGCCCTGATCACGCTGGTCGAGCACGCCCTGATGGCGCGCCTGCGGTGAGGCCGCGGCCGCACGGAAGCCGGCCCCACCGACGCAGAAAGGTCCCCGCGCTCCTCGTGGAGTGTGCGGGGACCTTCTGCGTTGCGCGGGCCCGGCTTCCGTGCGGACTGCTTCGGCGGTGCGGGCATGAGGCCGTACGGAGCGGGGCATGAGGCCGTGCGGGCATGAGGCGCATGCGAGAGGGCCCGGGGCAGTGCCCCGGGCCCTCTCGCGTTGTGCTGTTTCAGCCCTGCCAGCTGTGCGGCGCCCGGAAGCCCGGCGAGCGCTCCAGGCGGCGCCAGGCGGCCGTGGTGCGGCGGGGGCGGGGCGGCGCCGTGTCGTTCGTGGCGGCGGCGCGGGCGAGGAGAACGGCGGTGACGGCCGCGAGCTCTTCGGCGTCGGCCGTGCCCTTCTCCACGCGGACGAGCGTGTCGGTCATGCGTCTCTCCCTTACTGGGGCGGGTTGCCGTGCTTGCGGGAGGGCAGGTCGGCGTGCTTCGAGGCCAGCATCGCCAGGGCGCGGATCAGCACCTGGCGGGTGTCGACCGGGTCGATGACGTCGTCGATCAGCCCGCGTTCGGCGGCGTAGTACGGGTGCATCAGCTCGGCCTTGTACTCCTTGACCATGCGCGCCCGCATCGCCTCGGGGTCGTCGGCCTCGGCGATCTGCTTGCGGAAGATCACGTTGGCGGCGCCCTCGGCGCCCATCACGGCGATCTCGTTCGTCGGCCAGGCGTACGTCAGGTCCGCGCCGATCGACTGCGAGTCCATGACGATGTACGCACCGCCGTAGGCCTTGCGCAGGATGACCGAGATCCGCGGCACCGTCGCGTTGCAGTACGCGTACAGCAGCTTCGCGCCGTGACGGATGATTCCACCGTGCTCCTGGTCGACGCCGGGGAGGAAGCCCGGGACGTCCAGAAGAGTGATGATCGGAATATTGAAGGCGTCGCACATCTGGATGAAGCGCGCGGCCTTCTCGCTGGCCTCGATGTCGAGGACGCCGGCCAGGGACTGCGGCTGGTTCGCGACGATGCCGACGACCTGGCCGTCCAGGCGGCCCAGCGAGCAGATGATGTTGGTGGCCCAGCGCTCGTGGATCTCCAGGTGCTCGCCGTCGTCGACGATCTCCTCGATGACCTTGCGCATGTCGTACGGGCGGTTGCCGTCGGCCGGCACCAGGTCGAGCAGGGCCTCGCCCAGCCGGTCCACCGGGTCCTCGCTCGCCACCCGCGGCGGGTTCTCCCGGTTGTTCTGCGGCAGGAGCGAGAGGAGGTAGCGCACCTCTTCCAGGCACGTCTCCTCGTCGTCGTAGGCGAAGTGCGCCACACCCGACGTCTCCGCGTGCACATCCGCGCCGCCGAGGCCGTTCTGGGTGATCTCCTCGCCCGTGACGGCGCGGACGACGTCGGGGCCGGTGATGAACATCTGCGAGGTCTCACGGACCATGAACACGAAGTCCGTCAGCGCCGGCGAGTACGCCGCACCGCCCGCGCAGGGGCCGAGCATCACGCTTATCTGCGGGATGACGCCCGAGGCCTTGGTGTTGCGCTGGAAGATCCCGCCGTAACCGGCGAGCGCCGAGACGCCCTCCTGGATACGGGCACCCGCGCCGTCGTTCAGCGACACCAGGGGCGCACCGGCCGCGATGGCCATGTCCATGATCTTGTGGATCTTCGTGGCGTGGGCCTCGCCCAGCGCGCCTCCGAAGATCCGGAAGTCGTGCGCGTAGACGAACACGGTCCGCCCGTGCACCGTGCCCCAGCCCGTGATCACACCGTCGGTGTAGGGCTTCTTGCTCTCCAGACCGAACCCGCTCGCACGGTGCCGCCGCAGCGGCTCCACCTCCGAGAAGGACCCCTCGTCCAGCAGGAGGTCGATCCGCTCCCGGGCGGTCAGCTTCCCCTTGGCCTTCTGCGCCTGGGTCGCCCGCTCGCTCGGACCACGCCGAACCTGCTCGCGGATGGCGTGCAGCTCGGCGACGCGCCCACGGACGTCACTCGCCTCTACGGGCGCACCTTCGAGATTGCTCATGCATAGACGGTACGTGGCGGGGCCGTCCGAAACTCATGTCGTTTCCATACAACGTCATGTGCGTTTTGGTGGGCAGGCGGCACAGAGGGCCGCAGCGGCCGCGAGCGGGGGTCCCCCCGATCGGGGGGTGTGCCTGTGGAGGTTCCACAAAAGTCCCGCCTCCGGCCCGTAGGCAAGTGAACTTGACGGCCCACGGGCCCGGAACGGCGTCACGCCCTGTCATCCCAGGGCTACGGAGCAGCGGTGCGGGGCGCAGGCGGTGCCGGGGGTGACGCGGACCCGCAGGCTGTCGCCTGTCGACAGGACGCGGACGGTGGGGTCGTGGGCGGTGACGCGCCGCACGGGGCGGGCCCAGATGATCTCGACGGGGGCGCCGGTGCGTGGTGGTTCGGCCATATGGAGGGTAGCGGTCCGGCCGTGGTCGCGGACGAGGACGGCGGCCGGGGCCGAGGCGGTGAGGGGACCGGCGGTGCCGGGTGCCCAGAAGGCGGCGGCGGTGAGGCCGAGGGCGGGCAGGTGCGCGGCCTGGCAGTCGGCGGTGTTGGCGAGGAGCTGCAGCCAGGCGTCGTCGTCGGCGCGGGCGGCGAGGGCACGGGGCTCCGCGCCGGGCATGAGGAGGTAGGCGTAGGAGCCGTCCTCGGGGTCGGTGCCGTGGGGGTGCCAGAGGGTGAGGTAGCGCCGCGTGAGGCGGTCGGGGGCGCCGCCGGTGTTGATGTCGCGCCAGGAGCCGGTGCGGGCCTCGCGCAGGGCGTGGAGCGGGGCGCGGCCGGGGAGGCACGCGGGGAAGACGTAGCCGCCGTGGCCTTCGAGGTGGATCCAGCGGGGCTCGTCGTAGCGGGCGCTCCAGCCGTCGGTGACGGGCTGGGGGGCGCCGTCGACGAGGAGGGCGGGGGCCCCGTGCGCGCCGAGGTTGCGGTGGTCGACGGTCGTCACGACGGGGTGGCCGTCGCGGGCGGTGATGCCGGCGCCGAGGCAGACGACGGCATCGGCGGTGCAGATCCAGGTCTTGCGGGCCTCCAGGGTGGAGGAGAGCCCCTTGAGGTGCTGGCCGGCGAGGCCGTACTCGCCGTCGGTGACGCCGCCGACCCAGCGGACGGCGGGCCGGGGCTCGCCCCATGCGCCGCCCTCGCCGGCGGCGAGCGGCTTGGCGGAGGCGGTGGTGCCGGGCAGCCGGTAGGGGTCGGCGGTGGGCCAGAAGGCGTCGGTGTACGGGGCGCCTGCGCCGGCGCGCCACCAGTAGAGCATTCCGGCTCCGGTGTGCCAGCCGCGCGGGTTCTCGCCGTTGCCGTTCTCGTAGTGGGCGATGCGCTCGGAGGCCATGGCGATGCCGGCGGTCCAGCCGGGGCGGTGGTGCACGGCGCGGTCCATGGCGGGGAAGAGGCGGTGTCCCACGGGGGCGGGGGC
>NZ_JBPQTW010000137.1:0-17542 GCF_051386535.1 Streptomyces sp. URMC 127 | reverse complement strand
GCCCCACGCAGCGCCGAGGGCCGCCGCCATCGGGGCGTTGCCCCGCAGCTCCAGGCCCGCCCCGAAGACGTCGAAGCCCAGCACCGACAGGCTCGCGTCCGCCTTCACCCGGGTCGCCAGCACCAGCAGCGGCAGGGCCACGGCGGTCGCCACCCCCAGGGCCACGGCGCAGCGCGCGGCGAACGCCGTCACCCCCGGCCCGTCCCGCGGCGTGCGGACCGCGGTGAGCACGCCGACGCACAGCATCATCAGCGCGCAGGCCACGGCCAGCAGCCACACCAGCCCGTCGAGCTCCGCCAGCCGCCCCAGCGTGACCGGCTCGTCGGCCCGCGCGCTGAGCAGCTCGTCCAGCGGCGAGGGCAGCACCTTGACGAGCGCGCCGCTGGCAGTGCCGCGCCAGGAGACGAGCAGCCCCAGCGGCACGGCGATGAAGGCCCCGTTGGGCGCCCCGAGCAGCGCCGCCCCCAGGACGCGCCGGGGGGCGTCGTCCCCGGCGGCCGCGTACGCCGCGGCGGCCAGGCCCGCCGCCACCGCGAGCACCAGGACCGCGCACAGCGCCGACACCGCGGGCCGCACCCCGCGGTGCAGCGCCTGCCAGCCGCGGGGGAGCGGCGCGCGGCGCGC
This sequence comes from Streptomyces sp. URMC 127, assembly GCF_051386535.1. Taxonomy (NCBI): domain Bacteria; kingdom Bacillati; phylum Actinomycetota; class Actinomycetes; order Kitasatosporales; family Streptomycetaceae; genus Streptomyces; species Streptomyces sp. URMC 127. Next base: position 16,918 of record NZ_JBPQTW010000137.1, on the reverse strand, counting down.
GCCCAGCACCGCGATCAGCAGGACGCCCAGGACCCAGGCCGCGCCGCCGAGCAGCGAGGGCCCGGTCCGGACGCTGAAGCCGACGGCCGCCTTGGCGTCGGCCAGGCCGGTGAGCCGGTCCGGCAGCCCGCCCGCGATCTCCCCGATGTCGCCGATCCCCGGGATGTCCAGCTTCGGGCCGCCTCCGCCCCCGCTTCCGAGGCCCAGGCCGCTCCCGTCGAAGGTGATCGAGTCCTCACCGGCCCAGGCGAGGCCGGCGAGGAGCAGGAGGAACAGGACGGCCACCGAGGCGGCCCGTACGGCGAGTTCTCCGGCACCGATCACGGCACCGGCCCGGCGCAACGACCGCGCAAAGATCATTCCCAGCAGGAGGGCGCCCGCGAGGCTCACTCCCAGTGGCGCGATATCGATGGCGGTGTGCGCCCCGGCGCCCTTCAGCCCGAATGCTTCGATATCGCCCGAAGGCATGAGGGATCCCCCCACGGCCAGCACGACGGCCGCCGCCGTCATCGGCCCGAGCGCGCCCGCGGCGTCCGCGCCCAGCAGGTGCAGCCCCAGCGCCGCGATCCCGGCCATGGCGAGAAAAGACCAGCTCACAGCGGCAATGGAAGTCAGCAGCAGCTCCGCCGGACGCACCCCGCGCCCGCCCCCGTCCATGCTCATCACGGCCCCCCGTGCCGGTCCGGAACCTGGCTGTTGCCCGGATGCGCATGATCCGTACATATCCGTGGCGGTAACCACTCTCCGGGCGTGTTTCGGCGGCGTCAACGGCGCCTGTTACACGCTCGCGGCAATCCCCGACTTTCGGTCCGGGGACTGTGCCTGAAATAGTTCCTCCCGATGTTCGCCATCCCTAGACTCCCCTTGCAGGGGGCTCATCGGGGGACAAGTAGTGGGGCATGGAGTGCCGGAACTCGTACTGGAATTGAATGGACAGACCTGGACGCTCGATCCGTCCAGGTCCTACACCCTCGGGCGGGATCCGCAGGGTGACATGGTGCTGCAGGACGCGCGCGTCTCGTGGCGGCACGCCACCGTACGGTGGGAGGGCCGCAGCTGGGTCATCGAGGACCACGGCAGCACCAACGGCACGTACGTGCAGGGTCAGCGGATCCACCACACGGAGATCGGCCCCGGCTCGACGGTGCACCTGGGCAACGCGACGGACGGCCCGCGGCTGAGCCTGACCGCGGGCGCCGCGGGCGCCGGGGTCGGAGCCCCGGCCGCGGACCTCTACAGCGCGCAGACGGCCATGGCCGCGCCGCTGCAGCAGCAGGCCCCGCCGCAGCAGCCGCAGCAGTACCAGCAGCCCGGCGCCTGGCCGCAGCAGGGGCAGTACCAGCAGCCCCAGCAGCCGCAGCAGGGCGGCTGGCAGCAGCAGCCCCAGCAGGCCTACGTCCCCCAGCAGCCGGGCCCCGGCGGCCACCAGCCCCCGCCGCACGGCGGCGCGCCCTCGCAGGGCGGCGCCCCGCCCGTCTACGGCGACCGCAGCCCGACGAGCTTCCACCAGATGGCCGTCGGCCGCGGCACGATGCGCATCGGCCGTGCCCTGGAGAACGACCTGGTCGTCTCCGACCTCCAGGTCTCCCGGCACCACGCCGAGTTCCGCGCCACCGGCGACGGCCGGTTCGAGATCGTCGACCTCGGCAGCCACAACGGCACCTACGTCAACGGTCAGCCGGTCCGCCAGCAGGTCATCGGCCCCAACGACATCGTCGGCGTCGGTCACTCCACCTTCCGCCTGGTCGGCGACCGGCTGGAGGAGTTCGTCGACACCGGCGACGTCTCCTTCTCCGCGCGCCACCTGACGGTCACCGTCGACGGCGGCAAGCAGATCCTCAAGGACGTCTCCTTCGGCGTCCCGGAGAAGTCCCTCATCGCCGTCATCGGCCCCTCGGGCTCCGGCAAGTCCACCCTCCTCAAGGCGCTGACCGGCTACCGGCCCGCCAACCAGGGCGACGTCCTCTACGACAACCGGAACCTCTACAAGCAGTTCGCCGAGCTGCGCCAGCGCATCGGTCTGGTCCCGCAGGACGACATCCTGCACAAGGAGCTCACCGTCCGGAAGGCGCTGCGCTACGCCGCCAAGCTGCGCTTCCCCGGCGACACCGCGGCCTCCGAGCGCGAGGCCCGCATCGACGAGGTGCTGCGCGAGCTCAAGCTCGACATCCACAAGGACAAGAAGGTCACCGCCCTCTCCGGCGGCCAGCGCAAGCGCGTCTCGGTCGCCCTGGAGCTGCTGACCAAGCCCTCGCTGATCTTCCTGGACGAGCCCACCTCCGGCCTCGACCCGGGCATGGACCGCGACGTCATGCAGCTGCTGCGCGGCCTCGCCGACGACGGCCGCACCGTCCTCGTGGTCACCCACTCCGTCGCCGAGCTGGCGCTCTGCGACAAGCTGCTCGTCATGGCCCCCGGCGGCTCCGTGGCCTACTTCGGCCCGCCCGAGGAGGCGCTGAACTTCTTCGGCTACGAGACCTGGGCCGACGTCTTCTCCGCCTTCGAGAACTACCGCGACTACGACTGGTCGGGCCGCTGGCGCGGCTCCCAGCACTACCAGATGTACGCGGCCGACATCGACGCCGTCGCCCCGCAGTCCGTGCACGTCCAGCCGCAGATGGTGCGCCCGCCGAAGGCCCAGAGCTGGGGCTCCCAGCTGTGGACGCTGATGCGCCGCTACGCCTCCGTCATCGCCTCGGACCGCGGCTTCATGGCACTGATGCTGATCCTCCCGGCCGTCCTCGGCGGCGTGAGCACGGTGATCCCGTCCGACTACGGCCTCGGGCCCGCGGCCAAGGGCCACTTCAACCAGGACGCCGGCACGATCATGCTGATCCTCGCGGTCGGCATGTGCTTCTCCGGAGCCGCCAACTCCGTCCGTGAGCTGATCAAGGAACGGGTCATCTACGAACGGGAGCGGGCCGTCGGCCTGTCCCGCTCGGCCTACCTGATGTCCAAGGTGGTCGTCCTCGGCCTGATCACCGCCGTGCAGGCCGTCCTGATCTGCGCCATCGGCTTCTCGACGCGCAAGCTGCCGGAGCAGGGCCTGATCGTCAAGGCGGCGCCCGCCGTCGAGCTCTGCCTGGTGATCATCGCCCTGGGCTTCACCTGCATGATGATCGGCCTCGTCATCTCCTCGCTGGTGAAGACCGCCGAGAAGACCATGCCGCTGCTGGTGATGTTCGCGATCGTCCAGGTCGTCTTCACCGGCATCCTGTTCAAGGTCTTCGACTCGCCGGGCGTCGAGCAGGTCGCCTGGCTGATGCCGGCCCGCTGGGCCATCGCCGGCGCCGGCACCACGCTGGACCTCTCGCACGTCATGGCCCCCTTCGACAAGACCCGGCCCCCCAAGCTCGACCCGCTCTGGGAGCACACCGCCACCCAGTGGGGCATCGACATCGTGGCCCTCGTCGTCATCGGCGTCGCCTGTGGATTCGCAGTCGCACGTTTGCTTCGCCGTCACGAGCCGGAGGTCATGCGCAAGTAGTCGCGCGCCTCGTTACGTAAACGCCGAAGGGCGGCACCCACGTGGGTGCCGCCCTTCGGCGTTATTGCTGTCCGTGCTCGCGGCCCTTAGTAGGCGGAGTTCACGTTGTCCATCGAGCCGTACACCTTGGCCGCGTAGTTGCAGGCGGCGGTGATGTTGGCGACCGGGTCGTAGATGTCCCAGGAGGTGCCCTCGACGTGGTACGCCTTGAAGGTCGGGTCGATCACCTGGAGCAGGCCCTTGGAGGGGATGCCCTTGGCGGCGTTGGAGTCCCACAGGTTGATGGCGCGCGGGTTGCCCGTCGACTCCCGCATGATGTTGCGGTAGATGCCGTTGTACGAGCCCGGGATGCCCTTGGCCTTCATGATGTCCAGGGCTTCCTTGATCCAGCCGTCGAGGTTGTTGGCGTAGACCTTGGGGGCCGGGGCCGCGGGGGCGGCCTGGACCGGCTTGCGCTCGGCCGAGCGGCTCGCGGCCTCCTTCTCGGCGCGCTCCTTGTCGGCCTTCGCCTTCGCGTCGGCGTCCGCCTTCTTCTTGGCCTCGGCCTGCGCCTTCGCCGCCTGGGCGGCGGTCTCCGCCTGCTTGCCGATGTGCGCCTGCTGGTCCTGGGTGCCGAAGTCCTCGGCGCTCCAGGCGACCGGCTTCACGGCGATGGACTGCTTGTCCGGGCCGGCCGCGTCCGAGCCCGGGAGCGCGGCGACCGCGAGGGCGGCGACGGCCGCGGCGGAGACGCCGGCGGCGGTGAACTTCTGGACCTTCGTCAGGCGGCTATAGCCAGAGATGGGGGAGCGCATGCTGGGCTGAACCTCTTCTTCTCGCGTCAAGTCGCAATGGCCCGGATCGGCGCGAAAAAGCGCCGCGTCACGATCGACGGCGCCTTGCGACGGGGGCAATTCTTAGCGGGCGCAAAAAGGTGTGGCAAAGGTGTGACGTACTATCCCGCTTCGTTGCGAAGGGGGCTGCGGGGAGGGGCGCGACGAAGGTCAAAAGGGCCCCTGCCACCCGCTTACGCCGGATTTATCTGTCCACTAGGCGAGGTCGTAGGTGATGTGCGTCCTATGCGCGGCGTCACACCGGGCGAGGCCCCGCATCGCCCGGTGTGCCTGCGTCCGCACGCAGCGTGGCGCTCCGTCACGCTACTCGCAGGTCGCCCGCCGGCCGGCCGCTCAGACCTCGACCAGCACCTGGTCCAGGCTCTTGCGCACCAGGTCCGGCACCTGGCAGTCGTCCGCCGGATAACCGACCGGGATCACCGCGAAGGCCTTCTCGTTCACCGGCCGCCCCAGCACCTCCGACAGGAACCGCATGGGGCTCGGCGTGTGCACCAGTGCCGCGAGCCCCGACAGGTGCAGCGCCGACAGCAGCATCCCGACCGCGATGCCGACCGACTCGTCCACGTAGTAGTGCTTGCGCCGCTCCCCGCCCTCGCCCAGCCAGTACCGCTGCTGGAAGACCACGATCAGCGCGGGCGCGTCCGTCAGGTGCGGCTTCACCTCGTCCGTGCCCAGCGGCCGCAGCGCCGCGAGCCACTCCTCGCCCAGCCGCCCCGCGTACGACAGCTGCTCCTCCTCCTCGGCGGCCGCACGGATCCGCCGCCGCACCGCCGGGTCCTTCACCAGGACGAAGGTCCAGGGCTGCTGGTGCGCCCCCGAGGGCGCGGTGGCCGCGCACGCGATCGCGTCGCGCACCACCTGCTCCGGCACCGGGTCCGGCGAGAACTGCCGCACGGTCCGGCGCCGCTCCATGCGCTCGCGCAGGTCGCTCGCGCGGACGAGGGACTCGGCGGCGGGCACGCGCTCGGGCCGGTAGGGCACGGGCCGGTAGGGATCGCCGTGGGTGGGTGTCCACCTGGTTGGTATAGACATGAGGGGTACATGCCCACCGGTCGGCCGCGGGCAACCGCGGGCGCGGCCCGACCCCCGGCCTAGGGCTTGGGGACCAGGCGCGGCCGACGGCAGCCCGATCCCGGGCCCCGGGGGCCTCGATACCGTAAGGGTCATGACCACCGGCCCCCGCTCCGGCCTCACGGCCGTGAGCACCGCACTCCTCGCCATGAGCAGACACCTGCAGGTGCACGACGTCCTCAAGACGATCGTCGTCTCCGCACGGGAGCTGCTGGACGCCCGGTACGCGGCCCTCGGCGTCCCCGACGACCACGGCGGCTTCGCCCAGTTCGTCGTCGACGGCGTCAGCGACGAGCAGTGGAAGGCCATCGGCCCGCTGCCCCGCCAGCACGGCGTGCTCGCCGCGATGATCCAGCAGGCCACGCCCGAGCGCCTCGCCGACGTCCGCGCCGACCCGCGCTTCGGCGGCTGGCCGGCCGCCCACCCCAACATGCGCGACTTCATCGGCATGCCCGTGGCCGACGGCGACGAGATCCTCGGCGCCCTCTTCCTCGCCAACAAGAAGCGGCCCGACCGCGCCGGCGAGCCGCCCTGCGGCCTCCAGGAGGCGGAACCCACCTGCGGCTTCACCGAGGAGGACGAGGAGCTGCTGAGCGTCCTGGCCCAGCACGCGGCCATCGCCCTCACCAACGCCCGCCTCTACGAGCGCAGCCGCGAGCTGACCATCGCCGAGGAGCGCGCCCGCCTCTCCCACGAGCTGCACGACGCCGTCGCCCAGAAGCTCTTCTCGCTGCGCCTGACCGCCCAGGCCGCCGCCGCGCTCGTCGACCGCGACCCGGCCCGCGCCAAGGAGGAGCTCCACGAGGCCGCCAGGCTCGCCGCCGAGGCCACCGACGAGCTGCGCGCCGCCGTCGTCGAGCTGCGGCCCGCGGGGCTGGACGAGGACGGCCTCGTGGCCACCCTGCGCACCCAGGTCCAGGTCCTCGACCGCGCCCACACCGCCAAGGTCACCTTCGCCTCGCACGGCATACGGGCCCTGCCGGCCTCCCAGGAGGAGGCGCTGCTGCGCGTCGCCCAGGAGGCCCTGCACAACGCCCTGCGCCACTCCGGGGCGCACCACGTCCAGGTCACCCTCACCCGGGTGGGGCAGGGCGCGGCGCTGTGCGTGGCGGACGACGGCTGCGGCTTCGAGCCCGAGGCCGTCCGCCGGGCCGGCCGCCACCTGGGCCTCGTGTCGATGCGCGACCGCGCGAGCGGCGTCGGCGGCAGTCTGACCGTTACCTCGGAGCCCGGCATGGGCACCGCGATCGAGATGGAGGTGCCCGGTGGCTGAGGACGTGATCCGCGTGGTGCTCGTGGACGACCACCAGGTGGTCCGCAGGGGCCTGCGGACCTTCCTGGAGGTCCAGGACGACATCGAGGTCGTGGGGGAGGCCGCGGACGGCGCCGAGGGCGTCGAGCGCACCGAGGAGCTGCGCCCGGACGTCGTCCTCATGGACGTGAAGATGCCCGGCATGGACGGCATCGAGGCGCTGCGCCGGCTGCGGGAGCTGGAGAACCCCGCGCGGGTGCTGATCGTCACCAGCTTCACCGAGCAGCGCACGGTCGTCCCCGCCCTGCGCGCGGGCGCGGCGGGCTACGTCTACAAGGACGTGGATCCCGACGCCCTCGCGGGGGCGATCCGCTCGGTGCACGCGGGGCACGTCCTGCTGCAGCCCGAGGTGGCCGGGGCGCTGCTCTCGCAGGACGAGCCCGGCAGCGGCCAGGGGCGGGGCAACGCGCTCACCGAGCGGGAGCGGGAGGTGCTGGCGCTGATCGCGGACGGCCGGTCCAACCGGGAGATCGCCCGGGCGCTGGTGCTGTCGGAGAAGACCGTCAAGACCCACGTGTCGAACATCTTGATGAAGCTGGACCTCGCCGACCGTACCCAGGCGGCCCTGTGGGCCGTCCGACATGGGATCGGAGCCTGACCGGAGGACGGCTCCGGCAAAGCGGAACGTCACGTTCTGATCAGAGATTCATACGACCGTGTGGCTGTCGGCCCGGCCCCGCAACCCGAATGGCCGCAGCCCGTTCTCCATGGCGTACCGCGGCGGCTGGCCGTGGCAACGCCCTAGGAAGGTCATAAGAAGAGTGAAGAACATGAAGAAGGCCGCAGTCCTCACCATCGCTGCCGGCGGTCTCGCCATCGCCGGTGCGGGTGCTGCTTCCGCGCACGAGGCCGACGGCAAGGCGGTCAACTCCCCGGGTGTCGTCGCGGGCAACGTCGTCCAGGTGCCCGTGCACGTCCCCGTGAACGTCTGCGGCAACACCGTCAACGTGGTCGGCGTGCTCAACCCCGCCGCCGGAAACTTCTGCATCAACAAGTAAGTCCGGTCCCTCCCGCCTGTCCGGTGGTGCCCGGCATAGCCGGGCAGGTGCGGGCGAGCAATCGTCCGAACGAGGGCAACACCGCCGATGGCCGTGCCGTCGGCGGTGCGCTGGCGTTCATCACTACGCGACCCCGCGGCTGGGGCCGCTGAGAACGTCAGCAGAAGGAAGACCCTCCATGAACAGTGCCAAGAAAGCAGCCCTCGCTCTGGCGGTCACGGGGCTCGCCGTCGGTTCCAGTGCGGCCGTCGCATCCGCGCACGACCACGGTGGCCGTCAGGTGCACGAGCACCGCCACCACCCCGGGGGCGCCATCGCCAGCGGTGTCGCCAAGGGCTCGCCGGGCGTCATCTCCGGCAACGTCATCCAGGTGCCGATCCAGATCCCGCTGAACATCTGCGGCAACAGCATCGACCTCGTCGGCCTGCTCAACCCGACGTTCGGGAACACCTGCGTCATCCAGAGCGGCTGGGACGAGTTCCACAGCCACCGCGAGAGCCACCACCACGGCGGCCACCACGGCGGCCACTGGGGCGGCGGGCACGACAAGCACGGCCACGACGGGGGCCACTGGGGTCACGACGACCACGACGACCACGACGACTGACCGTGCCGACGCACCGGAAGGGCCCCGCGGACCTCAGGGACCGCGGGGCCCTTCCCGCGCGGCCCCGGCCACCGCCTCAGGGCCGCTTCCGGGCCCGCTCCTCGACGATCGCGTTGTACGCGGCCACCTGGGCCCGCCGCGCCGTCCGCTCCACCGGCCGCAGCGCCTGCGCCCGCGCCGCTATCTCCGACGCGCTCACCGCCGCCCCGTGCTCCCGGCCGCCGCCGTCCCCCGGCTCCCGGGCGATCGCGATCAGCGCTCCCACGCGCTGCGCCAGCTCCAGCACCCGCACCGCCCGCGGCGGATACCCCGGCGCCAGCACCTCCTGGCCGCGCTCGGCCCGCGCCCGGTACGCCTCCAGCGCCGCCTGCGCCACCGGCCCCGACCCCGCCACGTCCAGCCGGGTGAGCACCTCCGTGGCCTCCCGCAGCGCCTCCGCGAGCTCCCGCTCGGCCTCCCCGAGCGAGGGCACGTCCGCCGGATGGGCGTCCCGCGCGGGCAGGCAGTGCCAGACGACCTCGACGTGCAGATCGCCCTCCGGCCCGGCCTCGTGCACCTCCGGCACGAGCCCCAGCGCGGCCCCCGAGGCGAGCACCGCCTCCCCGGCCTCCAGGGCGCGGGCGTTGAACTCCGGAGGGCCGCTCAGGCCCAGCGGGTGCCCGGGCGCCGGCAGCGCGAGGCGCAGCCCCGTGGCCCCGAGGGCCCGCAGCCGGCCGAGCGCGAGCGTCAGGCCGACGGGCCCGGATTCACCGGGAAGGCCCACGACACGGTGGACAACGTCATCTCCGGTGATGTGGTGCGCGGCGTCATCAGGTGCGGCAAACCCCGCAATAAGGGCATTTCCCCACGCGGTGAGCCGTCCTGAGCGATGTTCATCGAGCATGGCCACCAGCCTAAGGACTGGCGCCCCCGGCGGGTGGCGTAGGTTTTCCCTGGGGGCTGCGCTTACCGGCGCCGCGACGACGAGACTGCAATGGGAGACAACGCGCTCATGAGCGAAGTGCTGGAACTGGTGGACGTATCCGTGGTCCGCGAGGGCCGGGCTCTGGTGGACCAGGTCTCCTGGTCGGTCAAGGAGGGGGAGCGCTGGGTCATCCTCGGCCCCAACGGCGCCGGCAAGACCACCCTCCTGAATGTCGCCTCCAGCTACCTCTTCCCGACCACGGGCACGGTCAAGGTCCTGGGCGAGAAGCTCGGCTCCGTGGACGTCTTCGAGCTGCGCCCGCGCATCGGCGTGGCGGGCATCGCCCTGGCCGACAAGCTGCCGCGCAGCCAGACGGTCCTGCAGACCGTCCTCACCGCCGCCTACGGCATGACGGCCACGTGGCAGGAGAACTACGAGGAGGTCGACGAGCAGCGCGCCCGCGCCTTCCTCGACGTCCTCGGCATGACGGAGCTGCTGGACCGCAAGTTCGGCACCCTCTCGGAAGGCGAGCGCAAGCGCACCCTCATCGCCCGCGCGATGATGACCGACCCCGAGCTGCTGCTCCTCGACGAGCCCGCCGCGGGCCTCGACCTCGGCGGCCGCGAGGACCTCGTCCGCCGGCTCGGCCGGCTCGCCCGCGACCCGCTCGCCCCCTCGATGATCATGGTCACGCACCACGTCGAGGAGATCCCCGCCGGCTTCACCCACGTCCTGATGATCCGCCAGGGCAAGGTGCTGGCCGCCGGCCCCGTCGAGCTGGAGCTCACCTCCCGCAACCTCTCGCACTGCTTCGGCCTCCCGCTGGTCGTCGAGCGCAGGGGCGACCGCTGGACGGCCCAGGGCCTGCCGCTCTCCTGACGCCGTGCCGGTACGGGGCGCCCCGCCGCGGGCGCCCTGTCCCGGGACGGCCGCCCCGCCTACCATGACCTTGTGGACACATGGGTGTGGTGGCTGGTGGCCGCCGTCGGACTGGGCATCCCCCTGGTCGTGACCGCGATGCCCGAATTCGGCATGCTCGCGGCCGGCGCCGTCGCCGCCGCCGTGACCAACGCGCTCGGCGCGGGCACCGTGGCACAGTTCGTCGTCTTCGCGGCCGTCTCGGTCGCTCTCATCGCCGTCGTCCGCACCATCGCCACGCGGCAGCGCACCCAGCGGCCCGCCCTGGCGAGCGGCGTGGAGGCCCTCAAGGGCCGGCAGGCCGTCGTCCTCGAACGGGTCGACGGCCGCGGCGGCCGCATCAAGCTCGCGGGCGAGACCTGGTCCGCGCGCGCCCTCGACGCCGACCGCGTCTTCGAGGCCGGCGAGCAGGTCGACGTCGTCGAGATCGAGGGCGCGACGGCCGTGGTCATGTGACGCCCGATCCGAGCCCGCTCCGCATCCGATCCGCACCCGATCCGCATCCGATCAGAAGCGGCTCCCGTGAAGTGGCGTCAACGCCTGCACGGCGGTGCCGCGTTCTGAAAGACTCGAACTGGATCAGTCCGGTCCACCCGATCAACGACCAGAGGCACGGGGAGCCCCGATGGAACCGATCATCATCGTCCTGATCATCTTGGTGGTGCTCGTCTTCATCGCCCTCATGAAGACGGTGCAGGTGATCCCGCAGGCCAGCGCCGCCATCGTGGAGCGCTTCGGCCGCTACACCCGCACCCTCAACGCCGGCCTGAACATCGTCGTCCCCTTCATCGACTCCATCCGCAACCGCATCGACCTCCGCGAGCAGGTCGTGCCGTTCCCCCCGCAGCCGGTCATCACCCAGGACAACCTCGTCGTCAACATCGACACCGTCATCTACTACCAGGTGACCGACGCCCGCGCCGCCACGTACGAGGTCTCCAGCTTCATCCAGGCCATCGAGCAGCTCACCGTCACCACCCTGCGCAACATCATCGGCGGCATGGACCTGGAGCGGACCCTCACCTCCCGCGAGGAGATCAACGCCGCGCTGCGCGGCGTCCTCGACGAGGCCACCGGCAAGTGGGGCATCCGCGTCAACCGCGTCGAGCTCAAGGCCATCGAGCCCCCGACCTCCATCCAGGACTCGATGGAGAAGCAGATGCGCGCCGACCGTGACAAGCGCGCCGCGATCCTCACCGCCGAGGGCATCCGCCAGTCGCAGATCCTCACCGCCGAGGGCGAGAAGCAGTCCGCCATCCTGCGCGCAGAGGGCGAGGCCCGCGCCGCCGCCCTGCGCGCCGAAGGCGAGGCCCAGGCCATCCGTACGGTCTTCGAGTCCATCCACGCCGGCGACGCCGACGAGAAGCTGCTCGCCTACCAGTACCTCCAGATGCTCCCGAAGATCGCCGAGGGCGACGCCAACAAGCTCTGGATCGTCCCCAGCGAGATCGGCGACGCCCTCAAGGGCCTCAGCGGCGCCGTCGGCAGCCTCAACCCCACGAGCGGCGCGCCCAAGACGCGCAAGGACTCCCCGCGCCGCGAGCAGCCCGGCATCGACTGACGCCCCGTCCGGGGCCGCCGGCCGTCCTCGACCGGCAACCGCTCTCTCCTGCATGATCAGCGAGGCCCCCCGACCTCTCACGGCGGGGAGGCGACAAACGGATCATGAAGGAGATGGCCTTGTCCATCTGGGAAGCACTCGCGGTCTTCGCCGCCGGCATCGGCGCCGGAACCATCAACACCATCGTCGGCTCCGGCACCCTGTTCACCTTTCCGGTGCTCCTCGCCATCGGCCTGCCACCGGTGACCGCCAACGTCTCCAACACCATCGGCCTGGTCACCGGCAACATCAGCGGGGCCGTCGGCTACCGGCGCGAACTGCGCGGCCAGGGCGCCCGGGCCGTCCGGCTCGGCCTCACCGCACTCGCCGGCGGCCTCGCCGGGGCCGTCCTGCTGCTCGCCCTGCCGTCCAAGGCGTTCGACGCGATCGTGCCCGCCCTCATCGGCATCGCCCTCGTCCTCGTCGTCCTCCAGCCCCGGCTCGCCAAGGCGCTGGCCCGCCGCCGCGAACGCAACGGCACCGAAGCCGGCGCCCACCCCGACGGCGGAATCGCCCTCCTCGTGGGCCTGCTCCTCGCCAGCGCCTACGGCGGCTACTTCGGCGCGGCCCAAGGAGTGCTCTACCTCTCCCTGATGGGCCTGCTGCTCCGCGAGGAGCTCCAGCGCATCAACGCCCTCAAGAACGTCCTGGCCGTCGTCGTCAACGGCGTCGCCGCCCTGTTCTTCGTCCTCGTCGCCCACGTCGACTGGACCGCCGCCCTCCTCATCGCCGCCGGCTCCACGCTCGGCGGCCAGATAGGAGCCAAGGTGGGCCGCCGCCTGTCACCGACGGCGATGCGCGGCGTCATCGTCGTGGTGGGCGTCGTGGCCATCGTGCAGATGCTGCTGCGCTAGAACGAGGCTGGCGCGGCCGGTGCTGACGGCGCGGACAGCCGGCGCCCTAGGACGCGGCCCTGCGGTACGCGACGGCGGCGTACGCTCCCGACGCCAGCAGCAGCGACTCCGCCGGAGTGGGCTCGAACGGCAGGTTCAGCAGCGGCATCCCCGCCTGCTCCGGCGTCCGGTCCGCCTTGCGGTGGTTGTCCTCCGCACACGCAGCGACCGTATTGAGCCAGCTGTCCTCGCCCCCGCGGGACCGCGGCACCACATGGTCCACCGTCGTGGCCCGCCGCCCGCAGTACGCGCACCGGTGGCGGTCCCGCACCAGCACCCCCCGCCGCGACCAGGGCGCCCGTCTTCGGAACGGCACCCGTACGTACCGGCAGAGCCGGATCACCTGCGGCGCGGGCACGTCGACCGCGGGGCCCCGCACCCGGCGCCCCGGGCGGGCCTGCTCGACCACGGCCTTGCCCTGCAGCACGAGCACCACCGCCCGCCGCAGCGACACCGTCGCCAGCGGCTCGAAGCTCGCATTGAGGACCAACGTCTCCCGCATCCCGGCCACCTCCCGGCTCTCCCCGCCCCAGCGGCGAGGTGGCTCAACTGTGCCGTCGGCCCCGCGTACGGGACAACGCAATTTCCCAGCTCAGAAGGGGAGTTGAGGAAGCAGGGGAGGGGATGAGGGTGCGTGAAGAGGGGGCAGCGCTCCGGGCCCTTCCCCCGTAACGAACACGGGCCCGGAGCGATGGCAGCGGACGCGGTCGCCCGGCACGCAGCCCGGCTCCGGCAGACCGCGGACGCAACTGCGCCCCGCCGCCCCCGCCACTGCGGTGTCCACTGCCCGACGGCCATGCGGGACCGTCAGCCATGCACCACTGTGCGGTTCAAGGGCGGCGGGGCGCAACGGAATTTCAGCCCGCGGCCGGCACCTCGTACTCACCGATCAGCTGGGCCCGCCCCAGCGCGTGGAAGCGCAGGTGGAAACCCACCACGGCCGGCGACGCGTCCGCGTCCGGGCCGAGCTTCTCCCGGTCCACGGCGTACACCGTGAACACATAGCGGTGCGGCCCGTCGCCCGCCGGCGGAGCGGCACCGCCGAAGTCCCGGGTGCCGTAGTCGTTGCGCGCGTGCACCACGCCCGCTGGCAGCCCCTTCATGTCCCCGCTGCCCGCACCCGCCGGCAGCTCCGTCACCGACGCCGGGATGTCGAACAGCACCCAGTGCCAGAACCCGCTGCCCGTCGGCGCGTCCGGGTCGTAACACGTCACCGCGAAACTCTTCGTGCCCTCGGGGAAACCCTCCCACCGCAGGTGCGGCGACGTGTTCCCACCGCTGTGGACCTGACCCTCGCCGAGCGTCCCACCATCCGTCAGATCCTCGCTCACCACCGTGAACGACGACACCGGCGGGTGGAAATCGTGGGGGAGCGGCCGTCGCTTCTGCTCGGACACCTGTGGCCTCCTGTGACGCACGGAATGCTGCGGAACACTGAACGGCGCCAGCCTAACGAGCCCTCAGGCGCTCCGGCTGAGACCATACGAAGCGTGCTTCGACAGTTTGGCCCCATCGGACGACCGGCCGGCCGTGCCCTGCGCACCCTGACCGTCCTCCTCGCCGCCCTCCCCCTGCTCCTCCTGCCCGCCTGCTCCTCCTCCGACGGCACCAGCAAGAAGGGCGGAGGCGGCGGGGCCTCGACCGCCGCGCCACCCGCACCCTCGTGGGCCCACGGCATGAAGACCGTCTCGCGGGACAAGCTGCCGCCCGAGGCCCGCAAAACCCTCGACCTCATCGACAAGGGCGGGCCCTTCCCGTACGAGAAGGACGGCACCGTCTTCGGCAACTACGAGAACCGGCTGCCCAAGCAGGCCCGCGGCTACTACCACGAGTACACCGTCCCCACCCCCGGCTCCCGCAACCGCGGCGCCCGCCGCATCATCGCCGGCAGCCACGCCGAGCGCTACTACACCAGCGACCACTACGAGACCTTCGAAGCGGTGGTACAGCCATGACCGACCTGCTGCCCGCCCCCGGACTCACCGGGCTCCTCCTCGGCACGACCCCGCCGGGCGTCTACCGGCTGCCCCCCGCCGACACCGCCCCCCGCGTCATGGCGCTCGCCGCCGAGGCCGACTGGCGGGGGGCCACCCTGCACCTCGACGGGGTGACCACCAAAACCGCCTTCATGGACCGGTGCGCCACCGACCTCGAACTCCCCGACTGGTTCGGCCGCAACTGGGACGCCCTCGCCGACTGCCTCACCGACCTCTCGTGGTGGCGGGAGGAAGGCAAGGCACGCGGCTTCCTGCTGCTCGCCGAGGAGTGGACGGCCTTCAGGAAGGCGGCACCACGGGAGGCCCGCACGGCCGAGGCCGTCCTCGCCGACGCCGTCGACTACTGGGCCGACGCGGAGACGCCGCTGGCGGTGCTCCTGGGGTGAGCGGCGCTCCTGGGGTGAGCGGCGCTCCTGGGGTGAACCGGCTCAGAACCAGTTGCGCCGGCCGCCGACCTCCGCCAGCCACTGGTTGAGGTAGGCCGCCCAGTCCGTCTGCCCGTACGCGTGCAGGTCCACCGTGAACGACCGGTACGTGTCGCTGCCCTCGCTGAACAGCCCCGGCTTCTTGTCCATCTCCAGCACGACGTCCATCTCACGGTCGTCCGCGACGAACGACAGCTCGACCTCGTTCAGCCCCCGGTACTGCGCCGGAGCCCGGAACTCGATCTCCTGGTAGAAGGGCAGCCGCTGCCGCGTCCCGCGGATGTGGCCGCGCTCCAGGTCCGCGCTCTTGAACGCGAAGCCCAGCTGCCCGAACGCGTCCAGGATCGCCTGCTGCGCCGGCAGCGGGTGCACGTTCACCGGATCGAGATCGCCGGAGTCGACGGCACGGGCGATGGCCAGGTGCGTCGTCACCCCGACGTTCATGCCCGTCAGGTGCCGGCCGAGGAAGGTGGTGACCGGCGTCTCCCACGGGATCTCCAGACCGAACGGCACCGTGTGCACCGCCCCGGCCTGCACCTCGAACGCACCGCCCAGCTGGACGCGCGTGAACTCGACGTCCTGCTTGTACTCGCTGTCGTCGCCCTCGACCTCGACGCGGGCCTGCAGCCCGACGGACAGCCCCTGGATCGCCTGGGCGACGGAGCCGCCCTGGATGCGCACCTCGCCCTGGACGATGCCGCCCGGGACGACGTTCTCCTCGAACAGCACCGTCTCCACCGACGCGCCCCCGGCGCCCAGGCTCGCCAGCAGCTTCTTGAACCCCATAGCCGCGACCTCTCCTCTTTCCGTTCCGGTCCGTTACGCTCGATCGGCATGATCGCCGCGCCTGACCGTATGCCAATCACCCGGGACTTCTTCGCCCGTCCCGTGCTCGAGGTCGCCCCCGAGCTGCTGGGCCGGACCCTCGTCCGCACGACCCCCGACGGACCGATCGAGGTCCGCATCACGGAGGTCGAGGCCTACGCGGGCGAGGCGGACCCCGGCTCGCACGCCTACCGCGGCCGGACCGAGCGCAACGCCTCGATGTTCGGACCGCCCGGGCACGCGTACGTGTACTTCATCTACGGCATGTGGTTCAGCCTCAACCTCGTCTGCGGGGAGGAGGGCACCGCGAGCGGCGTCCTCCTCAGGGCGGGCGAAGTGATCAAGGGCCAGGAGCTGGCCCGGGAGCGCCGCCCCAAGGCCCGCAAGGACCGCGAGCTGGCCCAGGGCCCCGCCCGGCTGGCCACGGCACTGAGTGTCGACCGAAGCCTGAACGGCACGGACATCTGCGCCGGCCCGGCGGCCCCGCTGTCCGTCCTCACCGGTCACCCCGTGCACCCGGACCGCATCCGCAACGGCCCGCGCACCGGAGTGGGCGGCGCGGGCGCGACCCACCCGTGGCGCTTCTGGGCGGACGGCGATCCGACGGTCAGCCCGTACCGCCCGCACGTTCCGCGGCACCGCGGAGGCGGGCGGCGGGGCGAGGGCACGACCGGCCGACAGGCCGGTGCTTGACTTCGGAGTGAGGAGGGCCTAACGTGGCCCGAGCCGCTTGAGACGGACGCGCTGTGTGCACGGACCGGTGGGCGGCACCACCACTACATCGAGGTCACCCCGGATCGGGGTCATATTTGCTGTGCCGAAATATGACACCAACCGGCTCGACCGGCTCGATTAGGAGCCGGGCGGGAAAGCCGCTAAAGTAGTGAACACCCCGCCGACGGGGATCGGAAAACGAATTTTGAGCCGGAAACGGCAAGGAAAACGATCTGATAGAGTCGGAAACACGAAATACCGAAGGGAAGCGCCCGGAGGAAAGCCCGAGAGGGTGAGTACGAAGGAAGCGTCCGTTCCTTGAGAACTCAACAGC
>NZ_JBPQTW010000136.1:0-17880 GCF_051386535.1 Streptomyces sp. URMC 127 | reverse complement strand
GGGGAGGGGGAGAGGGGAAGCTGCGCGGGCGTCAGTGGATGATGCCGGTGCGCAGGGCCACGGCGACCATGCCGGCACGGTCGCCGGTGCCGAGCTTGCGCGCGATCCGGGCGAGATGGCTCTTGACGGTGAGCGCCGACAGGCCCATGGACACGCCGATGGCCTTGTTGGACTGACCCTCCGCGACCAGCCGCAGCACCTCGACCTCGCGGCCGGACAGCTCGCGGTAGCCGCCGGGGTGGCCGGGGGCGCCGGGCGGGCGGCGGTGCAGCCGGGCAGCGGCTGCGGAGCCGATGGGGGCGGCGCCGGCGCCGATGTCGTCGGCGGCGGACAGGGCCAGGCCGTTCGGCCAGCCGGCGGCGCGGGTCTCGGACAGGAGGGTGAGCCCGGAGCCGTCGGGGAGGTGGACGTCGGCCACGCAGATGTCGCGCGGGTTGCCGACGCGGGGGCGGGCCTCCGCGATGGACGACGCCTCGATCACGTCTCGCACGCCCAGCGCCCAGAGGTGCCGGGTGACGGTGGAGCGGACACGGGGGTCGGCGACGACCACCATGGCCGTCGGTTTGTTGGGGCGGTAGGCGAGGCTCGCAGGTTGCTCGAGGAGAACGGACACCAAGCCTCCAGGGGGGAGTGGCGGGGGGACGGTTCCGGCGTTGGGGGTAAGCCGGGGTAATCCGTATGGGAAGGGTCACAAGCCTCTTCGGCACCGAAGCGGTCCGGCTTTAGGGAATGATCACGAATTGGTGAGTAACAATTCGGGCAATTCGGATGCGAACGGTCGGCGATCGATCAGTTTGGCGACCGAAATGGTGCGGGTGGGCGGGCGGAATCGGTCATGAATACGGCATCCGGGTGACCGTCCGCTTGCGCGGTTGGGGGTGCCCGTACGGGCCGGGGTGGTCCGGCGCCGCCGGGGTGCGCCGTCGGGGGTGTGCGCCGCGGCGGCGGTTTCAAGGATGCGGCGCATCCTTGACCGGCCGGGCCGGGGCCGGTCCGCCGGTCGGCGGCCAGTGGGTGAAGGGGGCCCGCCCCGTTCGTTCCGCCGCGGCGGTGATCGGCCGCATCGGACGTGTCCGGCGGTGCCGGGCTTGCCTGAGCTCGTTCGGCACCGCCGGGCTGCGCCGTTTCGGGCGGCTAGCGGCGGTCTTGGGGGTCTCGGCGTTGGGGGAGGGTTACTACGCCCGCGTCGGGCGCGCCGCCCGGCGGCAGGCCCGCGATCTGGCACAGCAGGTCGCACCACGCCGCCAGGTGCGCCGCCGTGTCCGGCACGCCCTCTCCCTCCGGTGGCGGCGAAGCCGGGCCGCCGCCGGCCTTGCCGCCGCGGACCGCCCGGACGGGCTTGGCCGCCGCCGGCGGCACCGGCGGCACCGGTGACCAGGAGGCCCGGATCTCGATGCGCGTCGACGGTTCCCGCTCGGCGAGGCCGCCGAAGTAGTGGGACCCGGCCCGCGTCACCGTCCCGCTGGGCGCCGCGTAGGGCACGCGCCGGGCCTCCAGGGCGCCGGTCAGCCAGGACCAGCAGACCTCGGGGAGCAGCGGGTCCGCCGCCATCTCCGGCTCCAGGTCCGCGTGGACCAGCGTCACCAGCCGGAACGTGCCGCCCCAGGCCTCGTGCCCGGCGGGGTCGTGCAGGAGGATCAGCCGGCCGTCGGCCAGCTCCTGGTCGTCGACGACGACCGCCGCCTCCAGCGCGTACGAGTACGGGGCGAGCCGCTGGGGCGGCGGCGTCGCGTCGAGCTCGATCTCGGGCCGCAGGCGCACCCCTTGCAGCCCGGCGACCGCCTGCCGGAAGACGGGCGGGGAGTCCTCCCCGTCCGCGTCGTCCGGACCGTCCGAGAGGTGTCCCTGCGCCGCAGCCATGCCCGGAAGACTAGGCGGAACGACGCGCGGTTCCGGGTAGGACACCCACACGGGCGGGTCACTCGTTCGGCCCGTGCGAAGATTTGGGGCATGAGTGAGCGCAGCCAGCAGCAGACAGGCCGTACCGCCGCACACGACTCGGCGTTCCTGAGGGCGTGCCGGCGCGAGCCGGTGCCCCGCACTCCGGTCTGGTTCATGCGGCAGGCGGGCCGCTCGCTCCCGGAGTACCGCAAGGTGCGCGAGGGCATCCCGATGCTGGAGTCCTGCATGCGGCCGGACCTGGTCACGGAGATCACCCTGCAGCCGGTCCGGCGGCACAACGTGGACGCCGCGATCTTCTTCAGCGACATCGTGGTGCCGCTGAAGGCCGTCGGCATCGACCTGGACATCAAGCCGGGCGTCGGCCCGGTCGTCGCCGAGCCGGTCCGCACCCGCGCGGACCTGGAGCGCCTCCGCCCACTCGACGCCTCCGACGTCCCCTACGTCACCGAGGCCGTCCGTCAGCTCACGGGCGAGCTCGGCGAGACCCCGCTGATCGGCTTCGCGGGCGCGCCGTTCACGCTCGCCAGCTACCTCATCGAGGGCGGTCCCTCGCGCACGTACGAGAACACCAAGGCCATGATGTACGGCGACCCGGAGCTGTGGGCGGCCCTGGTCGACCGCCTCGCGGGCATCACGGCCGCGTTCCTCGACGTGCAGATCCGGGCCGGCGCCTCCGCCGTCCAGCTCTTCGACTCGTGGGCGGGCGCCCTCGCCCCGGCCGAGTACCGCAGCTTCGTCATGCCCGCCTCCGCCAAGGTCTTCGACGCGGTCGCGCACCACGGCGTGCCCCGCATCCACTTCGGCGTGGGCACGGGCGAGCTCCTCGGCCTCATGGGCGAGGCCGGCGCGGACGTCGTCGGCGTCGACTGGCGCGTCCCGCTGGACGAGGCCGCGCGCCGTGTCGGCCCGGGCAAGGCCCTCCAGGGCAACCTCGACCCGGCCGTCCTCTTCGCCGGGCGCGCCGCGGTCGAGACGAAGGCCCAGGAGGTGCTGGACGCGGCGTCCGGCCTGGAGGGCCACGTCTTCAACCTGGGCCACGGCGTCCTGCCGAACACCGACCCCGACGCTCTGACGCGCCTCGTGGAGTACGTGCACGAGCGCACGGCCCGCTGACCGCGCCGGGGTCACCCGCCCGCTACGGCCGCGGCGCCGGCGGCGGGAACGGGATCCCGGCGAGCGGCGGCAGGAGGACCTCCTCCTCGTAAGCGAGGTGCGCCGTCAGCTCCCGTGCCGTCCGCTCCAGCTCGGCGCGGAACCGTACGGGATCGGCGGACGCGATGTCCGCCAGCAGCGCGCTCAGCTCCTGCTGCAGGCGCGCCACCGTCCGGTGCTCGGCCCGGAGCCGCTCGAAGGCCGCGCCGAGCTCCGGGTGGTGGGCCTCCATCGCGGGGAACAGGTGCCGGTCCTCGCTGTCGTGGTGGAACTCCAGCGACTGGCAGAACGCCAGGCAGTGCTGCCGGATCTGCAGCCCCAGGCCGGGCGCCGGCCGCCCGCCGGCCGGCGCGGCGGCGAAGTGCGCGTCGACCTCGTCGCGCACGTGCTGAAGCTGCGCGCGCAGCCAGGTGTGGACCTCCATGACCTTGTCGGCGAGCGTCTTCACGGGGGCCGGGGCCGGTGTGCCCTCCCCGGCGCGCTCCAGGACCACGACCGGCAGGACGCGCGGGGTGTTCGCCTGGTAATCGCCGTACCCCGGCACGGCGCGCACGACATGGGCGAACAGTTCATCGCGCCGCGCCCCCTCGGCGGGCACCGCGACGGCCTCGTACTCCTCGGTGCCGATCTCGACCCGGACGAGCGGGTGGGCGAGCAGATTGCGGTACCAGTCCGGGTGCCGAGGCGCGCCCATGTTGGACCCGACGACCAGCAGCAGCCCGCCGTGGCGCACGTAGCCGAGCGGAGTGGTGCGCTCCAGGCCGGACCGCGCGCCGGTGGTGGTGAGCAGGAGCAGGTCGCCGCCCTCGAACGGGCCGCCCACCTTCCCGCCGTTGGCACGGAACTCCTCGATGACGGACTGGTTGAAGGACAGAGCAGAAGACATACGCGTGGGCTCTCAGGCTTTCGGAGAAGGGCAGGGCCGCGCCGCAACCGGCATGCGAACGCCTGCAGATGAAGAAAAGACGGGGAAGGGCGCCGTCACACGGGCGCCGGGCGTACGCGTACGAGCGCGCCGCCGCGTCAGGCTCAGCCTGCGGAACGTGAGTTCATGGGAAGGACCCCTGCACAACGGGTGGTCGCCCGGCTGCCGGCCGGCCCACTGCTCTTTGGCCGGCGCCACGCGCCACGCCGCTCATTACACCGGCCGGCCCCGCGCGCGTCAATCCGGAAGATCACCGGGGTACGGATCCCGGCTCCCGCGGCGGCACCGACATCAGGGGCCGGTAGCAGTCCGAGCCAGGCGGTTCGCCCACGCGCCGTCCGCCGGCCTCGACCCAGGCGTGGGCCGCGAAGGGCGCGGTGCGGACGCCGGTGCACCAGGTGGGCCAGGTGCCGCGCAGGCGGCAGAGCAGCGCGGTGGCCAGGGAGCGCGGCAGGCAGTGCGGCCCCGCGCAGCGCGGGCTGGTGCCGGTGACCGCGGTGCGGGCGGCGAGCGCCTGGTCGTGCGTCGCGGGTACGGCTCCCGTGCGCAGCGCGGTCAGCAGGGTGCGGATGTGCCGGGGCGGCAGGCGGGCGATGAGGCGGGCGGCGCCGACCGCCGCGTGCGCCGCGATCCGGTCGCGCAGCGGCGGCCTGGGGCCGCGGGGGAGGACGACGGGAGCGCTCACGACAGCACCGGCCGGGGTGCGTCCTCGGTTGCCCGGCGCTCCATCAGGCGAGCTGGCCGGGGTGCGTCCTCGGTCGCCCGGCGCTCCATCAGGCGAGCCGGACGGGGAGGGCGGCGGGTGCGCGCAGGAAGGAGGCCCGCCAGGCGATCCGTTCGGGCGCGACGGCGAGTTGCAGGCGCGGGAAGCGGTCCAGGAGGGCGGTCAGCGCCAGCTCCGTCTCCGCTCGCCCGAGGTCCGCCCCGATGCAGGCGTGGCTCCCGTGGCCGAACGCCAGGTGCGCCTTGTCCTTCCGGCCGATGTCGAACCGGTCGGGGTCGGGGAAGCGCCGCGGATCCCGGTTGGCCGCCGCGAGTGCGATCTGGACGGTGTTCCGGGCGGGGACGGTGACGCCGCCGACGGTGCACGGACCGCCGGTGAAGCGGCGCGCCGCCAGCTCCAGCGGGCAGCGGTAGCGCAGCACTTCCTCGACGGCCTGCGGGACCAGCGCCCGGTCCGCGCGGACCCTCTCCCACTGCCCGGGGCACGCGAGCAGGGTGAGGACGGCCGTGCCGATCAGGTTGGCGGTGACGTCCAGGCCGGCCATCAGCAGCGAGATGAGGAGCGTCAGCAGCTCGTCGTCGCCGAGCAGGCCGCTGGCGTGCGCTCCGGCCAGGTCGGAGACGAGATCGTCGCCGGGCTGCTCGCGCCGCATCCGCAGCAGCCGTCCGGCGAAGCGGACCATGGGGTGCAGCGGGTCGCCGGCCTGCCCGGGGCGGAGGGTGCGGACGGCGCCGGTGCGCACGAGGAGCTCGTCGCGGTCGTCGGGGCCGAGGTGCAGCAGCTCGCCCAGGACGCGGGCCGGGAGCGGGCCGGCGAACTCCGCGACGAGGTCGGCCGGTCCGGGCCGACGGGCGGCGAGCCGGTCTGCGGACCGGCCGACGGCGGCCCGGATGCCCGGCCGCAGGCGCCGGACCTCCTGCGCGGTGAAGCGGTGCGCGACGAGCTGCCGCAGCCGCGTGTGGTCGGGCGGGTCCCTGCGGGCGAGGATGTTGTCGAAGTACGGGGCCACGTCCCCGGGAAGGGCCGCGGTAGGGAGCTCCCTCCGGGGATCCATGTGGCGCCGGTCGCGCAGCAGGCCCGGGTCCCGCAGCAGCGCCTCGGCCTCGGCGTAGCGCGTCACGACCCAGGCGGGGCTGCCGGGGAGGTACCGCGCGGGGCAGACCGGCCCCTGCTCGCGCAGCAGCTGGTAGGACCGGTACGGGTCGGGGTGGAACCCCTCCTCGAACAGGCCGGGGAAGGCGGGCAGCGAAGCGGCGGGCGGCCGGGGCCCGGGCGAGGCGGCGGGTTCGGTCACGGTGTCGTTCTCCTCGGCTCGGGACCCGCGGCGCCGGGGGCACGTGCCCCGCCCGTGCCGTCCGCCGCCGAACGCAGCCAGGCTTCGGTGGCGAGGGTCTGCACGAGCGGGGGGCGTACGGCGCCTTCGGCGCACGCTTCGAGGACGGCCGTCCGCAGGCGGCCGGCGTCGGCCATGCCGTACCGGGCGAGCAGGAGGTCGTCGCACAGGGCGAGCAGATCCGCACGGTGGCGGCGGAACCCCGCGGTGACCTCCGCCCCGGTGTCCGCCTTGGTCGTGCGCCGCAGCACGGCGTCGGGGACGATGCCGCGCATCGCCTCGGCGAGCAGGGGCTTGTAGTGCCAGGGAGTGGTGCGCTCGTGCAGCCGCACCGCCAGGCACGCCTCCAGCACCCGGTCGTCGAGGAAGGGGTACGCCGCGGTCAGGCCGGCGCTCGCCGCGACTTGTGCGTCGATCCGGGAGCAGCGGCCGGCGGCCTGCGCGAGCGCGACGGCCTCGTGCCGGCCCCGGGAGCCCGCGAGCGGCTCTGCCTCCTGCGCCGCGGCGGCGAGCAGGGCGCGGGCCGTCTCCGCGGCGTCCGCCGTGGCCCACGGCACCATGCGCAGGTCCGGGCCCCAGCCGTCCGGCGCGCCGCGGGCGGGCGGGGCGAGGAGGGCGCCGGACTGGTCGCGGAGCCACGTGCCGAAGTCCCGGCGGTCCAGGAGCATCCGCAGGACGGTGCGGGCGGGCCAGCGGTGCAGGATCCGGTGGGCGCGTGCGTGCTGCCAGCACGCGTACGGGTGACTGCGCGCCAGGTCGTGGAGGTAGGCGCGCCGTCCCTGCACGACCTCGTCGCCGCCGTGCCCGCTGAGCCGTACGCGGCAGCCCCCGGCCGTCAGGAGCCCGGCGAGCGCGAGCACGGGGGCCCGGCCGCGCAGGCCCGGGTCGGGTTCGTCCGTGCAGGCGGGGTGCAGGAGGCCCGCGAACTGCGGGGGACGCCGCCCGGGCGGCACGACGAGCCGCCGTGCGCCGGGGAGGTGGCGCGCGGCGAGCTCGGCCCAGGCGGCGTCGTCGTCACCGGCACCGGCCCCCGTGCACGTGACGGTGGTCAGGCCGGGCCGGTGCCGGTGCGCCAGGAAGCACAGGGACGCCGAGTCCAGGCCGCCTGACAGGTCGCAGGCGAGTCCGGCCGCGGTTCCTACCGCTCCTGCGGCCGCCCCTTCGCCGCCTCCGCCCCCCGCCGCCTCGGCGCGGAACGCGACCGCTTCGGCCAGGGCGTCGCGCAGGAGCGGGGCGCCCCGGGACAGCGGCAGCTCCGGCTCCGGCGGACTCCACCAGGGCACGGTGCGGCTCCGTCCGTCCGCCTCGATCAGCAGGCAGTGGCCCGCGGGCACCGCCCGTACCCCCTGCCACGGCGGGGTGCCGGCCACCGGGTGCGGCACGGGTGCGTTCAGCAGCCGGGAAGCCAGCCACTGCCGGTCCGGGCCGCTTCCGGTCAGGCGGGCCAGGACGTCGGACCGGTCGGCGGCCACCACCGTGCCCGCCAGCGGCACGAAGAAGACCCGCCGGAGCCCCGACGCGCTGCCCTGGACGCGGATCCGGCCGCCCGCCGCGGCCACCGCGTGGAAGCTTCCCGGCAGGGCCGCGCCGACCCGGCCCAGGTGGGCCACGCTGCCGCCGAGCCCCGCGGCCAGCCGGTCCAGCCGGCTCGCGGTGACCGGGCACTGCCCGATCACGGCGAGCCGCGCGCTGCCCGCCTCGCCGGCCGCGATGCCGTCCGCGCTCCAGTGGCCCATCAGCCAGGGCCGTCCCGACGCGTGGTGGACGACCCGGGCGGCGAGCGGACGCAGGAGCCCGGCCGCGGCTCTGCCGGCCTCGCTGTCGGGCAGCACCGCGAACCACGGCGCGCTGCAGCCGGACACCCCGCTGTCCCCGGCTAGTCGCGCGTGCCGGACGGGCCGTCCCAGAACGCGCCCCACCAGCCCCGCGTGTCCTCGTCGAACGTGCCGATCGCGACGAGCTCGGGGGACTCGTACGCCGTCTCCTCGTCCACCGCCATCACCTCGGTCCCGGCCTGCCGGCCGATGTCCTTAACCCCTGGCCTTAACGCCTGGCCTGCCTGACTCCTGGCCTCAACTCCTGGCCCGGCTCCCCGTATGGGGGCTTATCTTCAGCATCGCGCCATTATTCCGAGATGAGCAAGTGTCCGACCTTTCACGCAATCGAGTGAATTCAGGCTGCTCCGGCAGCCCTTACGGCGGCCGCCGCCTTGCGGGCCGCCACCAGGACCGGGTCCCAGACGGGCGAGAACGGCGGGGCGTAGCCGAGGTCCAGGGACGTCATCTGATCCACGGTCATCCGGGCCGTGAGCGCCACCGCCGCGACGTCCACCCGCTTCGCCGCGCCGTCGTGCCCCACGATCTGGACGCCCAGCAGCCGCCCCGTGCCGCGCTCGGCGAGCATCTTCACCGTCATCGGGCGCGCGCCGGGGTAGTAGCCGGCGCGGCTGGTGGACTCGATGGTGGCCGTCACGTAGCGCAGGCCCTCCGCCCGTGCCTGGGCCTCCAGCAGGCCGGTCCGGGCGATCTCCAGGTCGCAGACCTTGCTGACGGCCGTGCCCACCACGCCGGGGAAGGTGGCGCAGCCGCCGCCGACGTTGGTGCCGATGACCTGGCCGTGCTTGTTGGCGTGGGTGCCGAGGGCGATGTGGCGGGTGCGGCCGGAGACGAGGTCGAGGACCTCCACGCAGTCGCCGCCCGCCCAGACGTTCTCGTGGCCGCGCACCCGCATGGCCGGGTCGGTCAGCAGCCCGCCCGACGCGCCCAGCGGCAGGCCCGCTTCCCGGGCGAGCTCCGTCCCGGGGCGCACGCCGAGCCCGAGCACGACCACGTCGGCGGGGTATTCGCGGCCGGCCGTGGCGACCGCGCGCACCCGGCCGCCGGGCCCGGTCCGTACGGCCGTGACCTCGGTGTCCGTGACCACCTCGATGCCCATGCCGGTCATCGCGTCGCGCACGAGCGCGCCCATGTCGGGGTCGAGCGTCGCCATCGGCTGCGCGGAGCGCTCGATCACCGTGACCGCCCAGCCGCGCCGGACGAGCGCCTCGGCCGTCTCCACGCCGATGTATCCGGCGCCGACCACCACCGCCCTGCGCTCCCCCGCGCCGCCTTCCAGCGCGGCGACGAGCGCCCGGCCGTCGTCCAGGGTCTGCACCCCGTGCACGCCCGGCGCGCCGATGCCCTCCAGGGGCGGCCGCACCGGCCGGGCGCCGGTCGCGAGGACGAGGTGGTCGAAGCCGTGCCACCGCTCCGTACCGGACTCCAGGTCACGCGCGAGGACGCGCTGGCCGCCGAGGTCGAGCCCGGTCACCTCGGTGCGCATCCGCACGCCGATGCCGCGGGCGCGGTGCTCCTGCGGCGTCCGGGCGACGAGCGCGTCGGGGCCGTCGACCACGCCGCCCGCCCAGTAAGGGATGCCGCAAGCGGAGTACGACGTAAAACGTCCGCGCTCGAACGCGATGATCTCCAGCTCGTCCGGGTCCTTCAGCCGGCGCGCCCGGGACGCGGCGGACATGCCCGCCGCGTCGCCCCCGACGACCACCAGTCGCTGTGCGGCCATGCCCGCTCCTCCCGTTCCCCGGTCAGTCTCCGGCACTCCAGTCGAGGAAGACCGTCTCGCCTTCCCCCTGCAGCTTCACATCGAACCGGTACGCGTCCGGCCGCCCGCTCTCGGGCGTCGCCAGCAGCGTGGCGCGCCGCTCCGCAGGCAGCGACGCCAGCAGGGGATCGCCGGGCGGCTCGGCGACGTACACCCGGGTGAACAGGTGCCGGTTCACGCCCCGGGCGTGGACGCACAGCGCCAGGTACGGGGCCCCGCCGGGCGGCAGCGTGCGCAGGACGTAGTGCCCGTCGCGGTCGGTGGGCACGCGGGCCCAGCCGGTGAACGTCCGGCCGTCGCGGCGCAGGCTGCCCGGCGCACCGGTGAGCGAGCCGTCCGGGGCGGCCTGCCAGAACTCCAGGAGCGCGTCCGGCACGGGCGCGCCCTCCCCGTCGCGGACGTGGCCGTGCACGGTCACGGCGGCGGGGTGGCCGGCGGGCGCCGCGTCACCGCCGCCGGGGAAGGGCAGCGCGGTGCCGTAGTAGGGGCCGATGGTCTGGGGCGGGGTCGCGGGCAGCAGCATCAGCGGGCCCCTTCGGTCCAGGTGGCGCACGGGCCGTCCAGGACGATGTCCCAGCGGTAGCCGAGGGAGCGGCCGGGCTCGCCGAGCGTGCGGTCGAGGGAGCAGATCAGGCGGGCGCGCGCCGCCGAGTCGCTGACGGTGTGCCAGATCACGTCGTCGGCCAGGAGCGGGTCGCCGGGGAAGTACATCTGCGTCACCAGCCGCTGCGTGAACGCCGTGCCGAAGAGCGAGAAGTGCAGGTGCGAGGCGCGCCACAGGTCGTGCGGGCCGCCCAGCGGGTAGGCGCCGGGGCGGACGGTGACGAAGCGGTAGCGGCCGTCGTCGCCGGTCAGGCAGCGGCCCGCGCCGGTGAAGTGCGGGTCCAGCGGGGCGGGGTGGCGGTCGAGCGGGTGGGCGTAGCGTCCGGCGGCGTTGGCCTGCCACAGCTCCACGAGCTGGCCGCGCACCGGGCGGCCCCGGCGGTCCGTGACCCGCCCGGAGACGACGATGCGCTCGCCGACCGGCTCGCCGTGGTGCTGCCGGGTGAGGTCGTGGTCGAGGGGGCCGACGTCGGCCGTCCCGAAGACCGGGCCGGTCAGCTCGGCGGTACGGGGCGCCGCCGGCAGCGGAGCGGGGACGCGGACGGCCGGCCGGAGAGGGGCGCGGAGGGCGGCGGCCCGGGCGGCGGCGTCCGCCTGGGCCGCGGCGCCGGACGCGGCGGGCCTTGCGGGAGCCCCTGTCCCGGCGGGCGCCGGCGCCGTGCCGGCCCCGGCGTCCTCCGGTGACGTGCCGGGTTCCCGGGAACCCGGGTCCGTGCGGCGTATCTGTTCCTGCGCGGGGTGAGGTGCGGGTTCGGAGAGGGCCATGGCCCTGACCTACCCCGGGTAGGACCCGGTGATCCCGACCGGCCTGCCGACCGGTCAGATCAGCGGTGCTCCCGCGTAGTTCTCGGCCAGCTCCGCCGCGGCCGCCGTGGGGCCGGTGACCCGGCGCAGCCACGCCAGCTGCATGGCCCGGTCGTACGCGTCGGCGCCCGGCGCGGCGTGCAGCATCGTCGTCAGCTCGTGCGAGAAGAACTGCGCCTGCCACACGCGGCGCAGGCAGTTGTCCGAATAGCGGTCGAGGAGCGCGGCCGAGCCGGTGCGGTGCCAGTGCGTGAGCGCCCGGGCCATGGTGACGACGTCCCCGAAGGCCAGGTTGAGGCCCTTGGCGGCGCTCGGCGGCACGATGTGCGCCGCGTCCCCGGCGAGCAGCAGCCGCCCGTGCCGCATCGGCTCGATGACCTGGCTGCGCAGGCCGTTCACCGACTTGGCGAGGACGGGGCCGCGCCGCAGCTGCCGTCCTCCGGCGGCCAGCCGGACGTCCAGCTCGTCCCAGATCCGGTCGTCCGGCCAGTCGTCCGGATCGGTGCCGTTGGGCACCTGCAGGTAGAGCCGCGAGACGGTGGGGGAGCGCATGCTGTGCAGCGCGAAGCCCCGCTCGTGCCCGGCGAGCAGCAGCTCGTCACTGGAGGGCGGCACGTCCGCGAGGATGCCGAGCCACGAGTACGGGTACGTGCGCGCGTGCATCCGCACCGCGCCCGCGGGCAGGGCGCGCCGGGAGGCCCCGTACGAGCCGTCGCAGCCCGCCACGAACTCGCACTCCAGCGTGCCCTCCTGGCCGTACCGCCCCCCTTGCCCACCCCGGACGAAGCGGATGAGCGGCTGCTCGCCGCCGGTCTTCTCCACCGCGACCACCCGCGTGTCGAACAGCAGCGGCGGCCCGCCGGCCAGCTGAAGGGCGATCAGGTCCTTGACGACCTCGGTCTGCGGATAGACCGTCACCGTCCGGCCACCGGTCCGGGACGGCAGGTCCACGCGGTGCGCCTCGCCCTCGAAGCGCAGCTCGAAGCCGCGGTGGACCAGCCCCTCGCGGTCCAGCCGGTCCCCCGCGCCGCACTCGCGCAGGACGTCCACCGAGCCCTGCTCCAGGATCCCGGCGCGCTGCCGCCGCTCGACGTACGCGCGGTCACGGGCCTCCAGGACGGCGCAGTCCACGCCCGCCCGGTGCAGCAGCCGCGCGAGCAGCAGGCCGGCCGGGCCGGCCCCGATGATGCCGACGGTGGTACGCATGTGCGGGCAACCTCCCCGAGAGCGAGCGCCGTACGCGTCCTCGGCGTGCGCGCGTCCCGGGCGGGCGGCCCTCAGCGCTCGAGGACCAGCGCCTGCCCCTGCCCGACGCCGATGCACAGTGCGGCCAGCCCCGTGCCCGAGCCCGCCGCGGCGAGCTGGTGGGCGACCGATCCCGCCAGGCGCGCACCGGAGCAGCCCAGCGGGTGGCCGATGGCGATCGCGCCGCCACGGGGGTTGACGATCCCGGTGTCGAGGTCCGGCCACTCGGCGAAGCATCCCAGGACCTGGGCCGCGTACGCCTCGTTGAGTTCGAAATGTGTCACCTCCGCGAAGGAACGGCCGGCCTTCGCGAGGGCGCGCCGCACCGCCTCCACCGGCCCGAGCCCGTAGAGGTCCGGCTCGATGCCGGTGACCGCGGACGCCCGGATCCGCGCGAGCGGCTCGCGGCCGCTCTCGCGCAGCCCTTCCTCGTCGCACAGCAGCAGCGCCGCCGCGCCGTCGTTGAGGGGCGAGGCGTTGCCCGCCGTGACCGTGCCCCCGTCCTTGCGGAAGGCCGGCTTCAGGCGGGCGAGGGCCTCCATGGAGGTGTTGTCGCGGATGGTCTCGTCCCGCGGCAGCTCCACGCCCGGCAGCGGGACGACCTCGGCGTCGTACGCGCCCTCCGCCCACGCCCGGGCCGCCTTGCGGTGGCTGGCGAGCGCGTAGGCGTCCTGCTGCTCGCGCGTGATGCCGTACTTGTCCGCGATCAGCTCGGCGCCCTCGCCCAGGGGCGTCGTCCACCGCTCGGGCATCGCCGGGTTGGTCATCCGCCAGCCGAGCGTGGTCGAGTACAGCTCCTGGTGGCCGGAGGGGAAGGCCCGCTCGGGCTTGGGCAGGACGTAGGGCGCGCGGGTCATGGACTCCACGCCGCCCGCCACGACCACCGACGCGTCGCCCAGGGCGATGCTGCGGTACGCGTGGACGACGGCCTCCAGGCCCGAGGCGCACAGCCGGTTGACCGTCATGCCCGGCACGCTCACCGGCAGCCCCGACAGCAGCACGGCCATCCGGCCCACGTTGCGGTTCTCCTCGCCGGCGCCGTTGGCGTTGCCGAAGACGACGTCGTCGATCAGAGCCGGGTCCAGGGCGGGGCTGCGGCCGGCGACGGAGCGGACGACGTGCGCGGCGAGGTCGTCCGGGCGCACGGAGGCGAGGGCCCCGCCGTACTTGCCGACCGGGGTGCGCACGGCGTCGACGACGTAGACGTCCCGGATGCGGTCGTTCATGGACTGCTCCTCCCGCGGCGCCCCACCACCGGGGTCCGCCCTGTGAACTGCTGTTCATGGTCGGCCGCAGACGAGTCTTCGGGCTGCGCCCGCCCGCTGTCAATGGGTAACCGCCCGACCGTTCGGACGGGAGCCGTTCCGGTGGCCCGGCCGCCGGTCCGGCCCCGGGCGTTTGAGAGAGTGGCCCCATGAGCGCAGCGGACATTTCGGCAGGCGGTTCCCGGCGGCACGCGGCCGTCATCGGCGGCGGGATCTCGGGCCTGGCGGCGGCCCTCCGGCTGGCGCGGGCCGGGGTCCGCGTCACCCTGCTGGAGAGCGAGGGCCGCGTCGGCGGCAAGCTGCGCACGGGCGAGATCGCGGGCATGCCCGTCGACCTCGGCGCCGAATCCGTGCTGGCCCGGCGCCCCGAGGCCGTGGACCTCGCCCGCGCCGCCGGCCTCGGCGACCTGCTGCAGCCGCCCGCCGCCACCGCGATGCTGTGGAACCGCGGCGAGCTGCGCCCCCTGCCCACCGGCCACACCATGGGCGTCCCCGGCGACCTCGCCCCGCTCGCCGCCTCCGGCATCCTCTCCGCCGAGGGCCTCGCCCGGGTCGCCCGCGACGCCGAGCTGCCGCACACCGACCCCGGCGAGGACGTCGCCATCGGCGCGTACATCGCCGAGCGCATGGGCCGCGAGGTCGTCGACCGGCTGGTCGAACCGCTCCTCGGCGGGGTCTACGCGGGCGACGCGTACCGCATCTCGATGCGGGCCGCCGTCCCCCCGCTCTTCGAGGCCGCCCGCACCCACCGCTCGCTCGGCGAAGGCGTACGGCAACTGCAGGCGCGCGCCGCCGCCCGGCAGCAGACCGGGCCCGTCTTCATGGGCATCGAGGGCGGCATCGGCCGGCTGCCGCTCGCCGTCGCGGACGCGGTGCGCGCCGCGGGCGGCGAGATCCGCACCCACGCACCCGTGACCGGGATCGCCCGCACCGCCGGCGGCGGCTGGCTGGTCGAGCTGGCGGACGGCGCGCTGGCGGCCGACGCCGTCGTCGTCGCCACGCCCGCGCAGGCCGCCGCCCGCATCATCGCCCGCGCCTGCCGCGCCGCCGGGGCCGGCGCCGCCGCCGACGCGCTCGCCGGCGTCGAGTACGCCTCCATGGCGCTGGTCACCATGGCCTTCCGCCGCTCCGACGTCGAAGGGCTGCTCCACGGCAGCGGCTTCCTCGTGCCGCCCGTCGACGGGCGGAAGATCAAGGCGTCGACCTTCTCCAGCAACAAGTGGCGCTGGAACGCCGACGCCGGCCCGGATCTCTTCGTCCTGCGCACCTCCATCGGGCGCTACGGCGACGAGGACGACCTCACGCGCCCGGACGCCGAGCTGGTGGCCATGTCGCTGAAGGACCTCGGCGACGCCGTGGGCCTTGCGGCCGCCCCCGTGGAGACCCGCGTCACCCGCTGGGACGGCGGGCTGCCGCAGTACCCCGTCGGCCACCTCGCGCGCGTGGCCCGCATCCGCGAGCACGTCGCCCGCCTGCCCGGCCTGGAGGTCTGCGGCGCGGTCTACGACGGCGTGGGCATCCCGGCCTGCATCGCGAGCGCTCACCGCGCCGCCGACGGGCTTCTTGCGACCCTGGCCGAGGGCGCGGGGGACGGCAGGGGAGAATAGGGGCCATGACAGACGCGCAGAAGATCCCGAACGCCGGCAAGAAGGCCAAGGACCTCAACGAGGTCATCCGCTACACCCTCTGGTCGGTGTTCAAGCTCCGCGACGTCCTGCCGCAGGACCGGGCCGGCTGGGCCGACGAGGTCGAGGAGCTGTTCGCCCGGCTCGCGGAGAAGGACGTCACCGTGCGCGGCACGTACGACCTCTCCGGCCTGCGCGCCGACGCCGACGTCATGATCTGGTGGCACTCCGAGACCTCGGACGCCCTCCAGGACGCGTACAACCTCTTCCGCCGCACGAAGCTCGGGCGCGCGCTGGAGCCGGTGTGGTCCAACATGGCGCTGCACCGCCCCGCCGAGTTCAACAAGTCGCACATCCCGGCGTTCCTCGCCGACGAGACCCCGCGCGACTACGTGAGCGTCTACCCCTTCGTCCGCTCCTACGACTGGTACCTGCTGCCCGACGAGGACCGCCGCCGCATGCTCGCCGACCACGGCAAGATGGCCCGCGGCTTCCCGGACGTCCGGGCGAACACGGTCGCGTCGTTCTCGCTGGGCGACTACGAGTGGATCCTCGCCTTCGAGGCGAACGACCTCTACCGGATCGTGGACCTCATGCGCCACCTGCGGGCGTCCGAGGCGCGGATGCACGTCCGCGAGGAGGTCCCGTTCTACACGGGCCGCCGCAAGGCGGTCGCGGACCTGGTGGCGGGGCTGGCGTAGCCGCGTACGGCGGGTTGGCGGTACGCGCCGGGTCCCGGGCTCGCGGATTCCGCCGGACCCTGCCGGTGGTGGTTTCGCGCCGTAGCGGCGGGCTCTTTCTTCCGCCGCGGCGGTGATCAGTGGGCGCCGGCCTGCCCGGCGGTGCCGGGCCGGGCCCGGGGCCGTGCGGCACCGCCGGTCGCCGCGGGCTTTCTCTTCCGCCGCGCCGGCCGTAGCCGGGCTCGGCGCGGCGTGGGGCGCTGCCCCGCGCCGCTGGGTCAGGCCCCCGGCTGGAGGTCCTTGCCTCTTGTCGGTGCCGGTTCCCGGCGCGGAGCGCACGTCGCGTCGTGTGCCGGGACCGCGCCCGTCAGCAGGTACGTCTCCAGGTGGCGGTTGACGCAGCGGTTCGGGCCGCCGCCGATGCCGTGCGTGCCCGCGCCCCGCTCGGTCACCAGCGCCGAGCCCGCCAGCCGGCGCCGCAGCTCCAGCGCGCCCGGGTACGGCGTCGCCGCATCCCGTTCGGCCGCCAGCAGCAGCGTCGGCGGCAGCGCGCCGCGCGCCGCGCGGACGTCGAGCGGCCGCTGCGACGGCGCCTGCCAGAACGCGCACGGCAGGTTCATCCACGCGTTCTGCCACGTCTCGAAGGGCGCCCGCCGCGCGAGCCGCGTGTTGTCGCGGTCCCACTTCTTCCACGAGCGCGGCCAGCGCGCGTCGTTGCACTCGACGGCGGTGTAGACGGCGTTGGAGTTCTCACTGGCCACCGCGCCGTTCGGGTCCGGCTCGGCGAGGACGCGCAGCGGCTTGGCGTCGCCGCGCAGGTAGGCGGAGAGGGCGTTCGCGCTGCGCGCCCAGTAGCTGTCGGTGTAGCCGACCTGGAGGAACGCCGCCTGGAGCTCACCGGGGCCGACCTTCCCGGCGGGCCGGCGGGCCAGCCGGCGGCTCGCGCGCTCGTACGAGTTCAGCACCTGCCGCGCGGTGCGGCCGAGGTGGTAGACGTCGTCGTGCCGGGCGACCCAGCGCCGCCAGTCGCTCCAGCGGGTCTCGAAGGCCGCCGACTGGTTGAGGTTGCTGCGGTACCAGATCTTCCCGGGGTCGGGGTCGACGACGCTGTCGAAGACCATGCGGCGCACGTGCCCAGGGAAGAGGGTGGCGTAGAGCGCGCCGAAGTACGTGCCGTAGGACGCCCCCATGTAGGTGAGCCGCCGTTCGCCGAGCGCGGCGCGGAGGACGTCCAGGTCCCGGGCGTTGTTCAGGCTGGTGAAGTGCCGCAGGCCGGACCCGGCCCGGCGGGCGCAGCCCTGCGCGTAGGCGCGCGCCTCGGCGACCTTCTTGCGCTTGTACGCGGCGGAGGGGTGCTGCGGGGCCTCGCTGGGGGCCTTCGCGAAGCTCGCGGGGGACACGCACGACAGCGGGGCGGAGCGGCCGACGCCGCGGGGGGCGTAGCCGATGAAGTCGTACGCCTTCGCCAGCTTCTGCCACTGCGGGATGGCGGAGAGCAGCGGGAAGAACATGCCGGAGCCGCCCGGCCCGCCGGGGTTGTAGACGAGCGCGCCCTGCCGGCCCGACTCCGGCCCCGTGGCGCGGCCGCGGCTGACGGTGAGGTCGATGTGCTTGCCGTGGGGGTCGGCGTAGTCCAGGGGCACGGAGACGGTGCCGCACTCGAACGGGGCGGGCAGGCCCTCGGCCTCCGCGCAGGGGCCGAAGCGGATGCCCGCCGACGCGGCCTCCCGGGCGGCCTCCTCCGCGCCGAGCGCTTCGGCGTAGCCGCCGGGCGTGCGGGTCCGGCCGGGGGCGAGGGCGTCGGCCGGGGCGGCGGTGAGCGTGGCGAGGACCAGCGATCCCAGGGCTCCGTACAAGGCGAGTGCTCTCACTGACCATCCCTTCCCGGCCGTTAATCTGACAAAAGGGATAATTCGTGGGGCGTTTGGCGATGTAAAGCACCGGGGGCGGGTGTCGCGGACGAAGGCGCGGATGACGCGGATGCCGGTGATCTGCTCGCGCAGCACCCGGTTGACCGTGTCGATC
>NZ_JBPQTW010000135.1:0-17930 GCF_051386535.1 Streptomyces sp. URMC 127 | reverse complement strand
GCGGGGGCGCGGGCGTGGCGGCGTGGGCGGCGGGGGCGGACGGCGTCCGGCGGCTTCTTGAGTTTCAGGAGGCCTGAGGCTTCCTGAGGTCTCCTGAGATCTACTGAGGCCTCCTGAGGCTTCCTGAGGCCTCCTGAGGTTTGAGGTTCCCGGGGTCCCGGCCGGTCTCATACCCGATCGGCCGCGCACCGTTCGCCCCGTGCCCTCCCGCCCGGAAGGGTGGGAGGGGTGAGCCGAATCGTCCGCCGTGCCGCGAGGCGCACCGTCCGCCGCGCTGCCCGCAGGTTTCCGGCCCTCCTGATCACCGGTGGCGCCCTGTTCGGTCTCGGGGCGCCCGCGAACTACACGTGCGCCCCCTTCCTCTCCGCCGCGCCCCTCGTGGCGGCGCCCCTGCACACCCTCCGCACCACCGCCGCGGCCGCCCTGGCCGCGATGGCGGTCGCGGTCGGCCTCGTGCTCTACCGCCGGCCCTCCGACACCGGTGAGGCGCTGGCGGAGATCGCCGCCGTCGGCGCGGTCTCCCTCGTCGCCCTGGGCATCAACCGCATCGCCCACCGCAGCGACCAGCAGCTCGCCTCCGCCCGCGGCATCGCCGAGGCCGCTCAGCGGGCCGTCCTGCCCGCGCCCCCCTCCCGGATCGGCGGCCTGCGGGTGGCCGCTCGCTACGTCGCCGCGCAGGCCGGCGCCAGGATCGGCGGGGATCTGTACGCGGTTCAGGACACCCCCTACGGCGTACGGGCCATCGTCGGTGACGTCCGCGGCAAGGGGCTGGGGGCCGTCGAGGCCGTCGCCGTCGTGATCGGCGCCTTCCGGGAGGCGGCCGAGCAGGAGCCGACACTGGAGGGGCTCGCGGGACGGCTGGAGCGCGCGCTGCAGCGGGAAGGCGCGCGGCGGGCGAACCTGGACGAGCACGAGGGCTTCACCACGGCCGTCCTGGCGGAGCTGCCGCCGGGCCGCCCCGTACTCCGCCTGCTGAACCGCGGCCATCCGCCGCCGCTCCTCCTGCACGCGGACGGGCGGGCCGGCGCGGCCGACCCCATGGTGCCCGCGCTGCCGCTCGGCCTGGGAGAGCTGGGGGCGTGGCCGGACCAGGCCGAGGAGCTGGAGTTTCCCACGGGGTCGACGCTGCTGCTGATGACGGACGGGGTGACCGAGGCCAGGGATGCCGGCGGTACGTTCTACGACCCGCTCGCGGAGCTGACGGGGCGCCACTTCAGGAGCCCGGAGGCGCTGCTGGACTGCCTGCTCGCGGGCGTCGCGCGCCATTCGCGCGGTCAGGCGGCCGATGACATCGCCCTGTTGGCGATTCGGCGCGCCGAACGAATCGAACAGCATTTCGTAGAAAGTATCGGCAGGTTCCGTGGGCGGACGTCCTGTGAAGAGCTGTCAGGGGAGAGTGGTGGATTCATGCTTTCGGCTTGGAATCCACCCGCCCTGTCTATTAACGTTCGATAACGGAGCGCGGTCGTCGCAACCGCCACAAGAGGCGGTGCACCGTGCGCCTTCGCCGAATCCCGCGGGCACAGCACCACCTGATACACCGGCAAGTTCTGGGAACCGGGGAACCACCACCCTGGGGTGAATCGGGCCGCACGCGGCTCGTAGGAGACCTTCCTGCTCCGAACCCGTCAGCTAACCCGGTAGGCGAGAAGGAAGGAAAGGAGTGCCTTCGTGGCATCCAGAGAGCCTGCCACCCCTTACGAGCCTGCTGACGACTACGGTCACGCTTCCTACGAGGGAGCCACGTACGAGCAGGTCTCGTACGAGCAGGCCACCTCGTACGAGAAGACCTCTTACGAGCAGGCCACCTACGATCCTCCGCTGGTCCCGGCGTACGTGCCGCCGTACGAGCCCGAGCCGGACCCGTCGTCCTACGAGCCGGCGGCGTCGTACGAGAACCGGCCGTCCACGCCGTCCGGCGAGCGGTCGTACGGATCCTCCGCCCTCAGCTCCTTCAGCGCCTTCTCCTTCGGTGCGGGCCGCGGCCGCCACCGCGTCGTCAAGCAGCGCGGCGGCACGATGGCCCGCAGCGGTGCCGTGCTCGGCGCGGGCGTCATCGCGGCGGTCGGTGCGGGCGGCATGGCGCACGCGCAGGAGCGCCCGGCGTCCTCCATATCCATGCCCGACCTGGCGCAGCTGCCGGGGGTGGGCTCGTTCTTCGCGGGGAGCGCGGCGGGCACGGCCGACTCCGCCGGTGAGGAGCGGGAGGCGGCTGTTTCGGAGCCGGTCGCTTCGGAGACGGTCGTTTCCGAGCTGGTCCGGGAGACGGCGAGGGCCGGCGAGGCGCTCCGGGTGAGGATCCTGGAGCAGGCCGATCACCAGCAGGGCGTGGCCGAGGCGGAGGCGCAGGCGGCCCGGGTGACGAAGGCCGCGCAGGCGCAGAAGCAGGCGGCGGAGCGCAAGGCGGCTGAGGCGGAGGCGGCGCGGTCCGCGGCGGCCGTGGCCGCGGAGCAGAAGCAGGCCGAGCAGAGGCAGACGGAGCAGGGACGGCCGCAGGCACGGACTCCGGAGCGGACGCCACAGCGGACGCCGGAGAAGACCCACGTACGGGCACCCGAGAAGAAGCAAACGGAAAAGGCGGAGAAGGCGGAGAAGAGGGAGCGGCGGGCCGGCGCGTTCACGCTCCCCGTCGGCTCGTACACCCTGACGGCCGGCTTCGGGCAGGCGGGCAACATGTGGTCCGCGCGCCACACGGGCGAGGATTTCGCCGCCCCGACCGGCACTCCGGTGAAGGCGGTGAGCGGCGGCACGATCACCCAGGCCGGCTGGGCAGGAGCGTACGGCTACCGCATCGTGCTGCGGCTCGATGACGGAACGGAGCTGTGGTTCTGCCACCTGTCGTCGATGGTGGTCACGTCGGGCAAGGTCGCCGCGGGGCAGGTCATCGGCCGGGTCGGCGCGACGGGCAACGTCACCGGGCCGCATCTGCACCTGGAGGTCCGGCCGGGCGGGGGCGCGCCCGTCGATCCGCTGGGGTGGCTGCGGGGCAGGGGCCTGCAGCCGTAGCGTCTCCCTGAGGGGCAGCCGTTTCCCCGACGGCCCGGCGTGTATTCCGTCCCGGCGCGTATTCCGTACGGAACGGGGCACCCGATAGCGCGTGCCCACCGAGCCCTCGGCGTCCTCCGAGCCCACCGCGTCCTCCGAGCCCACGGCGCACGACGCGAGGACGATCACCACGGCCGTACCGGCGCGACTGGACCGCCTCCCGTGGTCGCGCTGGCACTGGACCGTGGTGATCGGCCTCGGGACGGTCTGGATCCTGGACGGCCTGGAAGTGACGGTGGTCGGCAACATCGCCGGCCGCCTCTCGGAGCGGGGAAGCGGGTTGCCGGTCACGCCGGGTGAGGTCACGGGGATCGCGGCGGCGCTGTACGTGGCGGGGGCGTGTTCCGGGGCGCTGTTCTTCGGGCGGCTCACGGACCGGTTCGGCCGCAAGAAACTGTTCATCGTGACGCTCGCGGTCTATCTGTCCGCGACGGCGCTGACGGCCCTCTCCTTCTCCTCCTGGTGGTTCTTCGCCTTCCGCTTCCTGACCGGCTTCGGCATCGGCGGGGAGTACGCGGCCATCAACTCCGCCATCGACGAGCTGATCCCCGCCGCCTTCCGCGGCCGGATCGACCTGATCATCAACGGGAGCTTCTGGCTGGGGGCGATCGGTGGTTCGCTGCTGTCCGTCCTGATGCTCGACACGGACGTCTTCCCGGCGGACGTGGGGTGGCGGCTGACGTTCGGCCTCGGCGTGGTGCTGGGGCTGGTGATCCTCTTCGTACGGCGAAACGTTCCGGAGAGCCCGCGGTGGCTGTTCATCCACGGGCGGGGCGCGGAGGCGGAGGCGCTGGTGGCGTCGATCGAGGAGCGCGTCGTACGGGAGAAGAGCGCCGGGAAGGCGAAGGGCGCCGGAAAGGGGGAGCGACCCGGGGAAGGGAAGGGGGCGGGGGCCGCTCTCCCTCCGCCGGACGGCGAGATCACGATCCGGCAGCGGGGCCTGGTGACGTTCACCGGAATAGCGCGGACGGTGTTCTCCGACTACCGGCGCCGGGCGGTCCTCGGTCTGTCGCTGTTCATCGGGCAGGCCTTTCTCTACAACGCGATCACGTTCGGCTTCGGCACGATCCTGGAGTCGCACTTCCACGTCTCCACGTCCCGTACGGGCTACTTCTTCGTCGTCATCGCGGCGGGCAACTTCCTGGGCCCGCTCCTGCTGGGAAAGCTCTTCGACACGGTGGGCCGCCGGGTGATGATCTCGTCGACGTACCTGCTGTCGGGCCTGCTCCTCTTCGGCACGGCCTGGCTCTTCGGCACGGGCCGGCTGACGGCCGGGAGCCTCACCGCCTGCTGGGCGGTCGTCCTGTTCTTCGCGTCGGCGGGCGCGAGCAGCGCCTACCTCACGGTCTCCGAGGTCTTCCCCATGGAGACCCGGGCCATGGCCATCGCCTTCTTCTACGCCCTGGGCACGGCCGCCGGCGGCATCAGCGGTCCGCTGCTCTTCGCCGACCTGACGAGCGGCGGCGACGTGGGCGACACGGTGCTCGCCTTCGCGATCGGCGCGACGCTGATGTGCGGGGCGGGGGCGGTGGCGGCGTTCCTGGCGGTACGGGCGGAGGGACGCCCGCTGGAGTCGGTCGCGGCGCCGCTGTCGACCCGGGGCGTAGAAGCGGAATACCCGCTCCCGCAGGGACGTTGACGTGACGCATGGCTGACATTCACAGGAAGATCGGCAACCTCTCCGTCCACCCGCTCGCCCTCGGCGGCAACGTCTTCGGGTGGACCGCGGACGAGGCGGAGTCCTTCGCCGTCCTCGACGCGTACGCGGCGGCGGGCGGCAACTTCATCGACACCGCCGACGTCTACTCCGCCTGGGTCCCGGGCAACGAGGGAGGCGAGTCGGAGGCCGTACTCGGCAAGTGGTTCGCCTCGCGCGGCAACCGCGCCGACATCGTCCTCGCCACCAAGGTCGGCGCGGGCGTCCCGGAGCCGCGCGGCCTGCGCGCGTCGGTGATCAAGTCGGGCGTGGAGGACTCTCTGCGCCGCCTGCGCACCGACTACATCGACCTCTACTACACGCACTACGACGATCCGTCGGTGCCGGTGGAGGAGTTCATCACGGCCCTCGACGCGCTGGTGAAGGAGGGCAAGGTCCGCGAGATCGGGGCCTCCAACATCACTCCCGAGCGCCTGCGGGAGGCCCTGGAGTTCTCGGACGCCTCGGGCCTGGCCAAGTACGTGGCGATCCAGCCGCACTACAACCTGGTCTCCCGCGACACGTACGAGGGCGCCCTGGCGTCGGTGGCGGCGCAGCACGGTCTCGCGGCCGTCCCCTACTGGGCCCTGGCCTCGGGCTTCCTCACCGGCAAGTACCGGCCCGGCACGGCGGTGGACAGCGCCCGCGCGGGCGCCGCCGGCAAGTACCTGGAGTCCGAGCGCGGCCTGCGCGTCCTCGCGGCCCTGGACGAGGTCGCCGCGGCCCACGACGCCGAGGTCGCGACGGTCGCCCTGGCCTGGCTCGCGGCCCGGCCCACGGTGGCCTCTCCGCTGGCCAGCGCCCGCACGGTGGAGCAGCTGCCGGCACTGCTGGCGGTGGCGGACCTGAAGCTCACGGAGGAGGAGCTGAAGGGCCTGACGGAGGCGTCGGCGTAACGAGAAAGGGCTTCGGACGGCCGTCGCCGCGCCGCCCGAAGCCCTGCACCGTCCGCCCCGTACGTACTCAGCCCCGGCTCTCCACGACCCACGACGCAAGGGCCACGCCGCCGGCGACGGCGAACACGGAGGGCCAGGCCCCGATCTTCTTGGCCAGCGGGTGCGACCCGCCGAACGCGGCCACGTACAGCCCGGTCAGCGCGGCAGCCTTGGGCGCCCCGACCTTCCCGGCCCACTGCCGAGCGGCCACTCCACCGGCCACGGCGAGCGCAGCCCCACCGAGCGGCCGCTTCTTGGTCCACCGAGCCACCCCGTACCCCCCAACAAGCCCAGCCGCAGCAACCACACCCGTAGGAACCTGAGCCATCCCGCACCTCCGCATCA
The DNA here is from genome assembly GCF_051386535.1 of Streptomyces sp. URMC 127. Lineage (NCBI taxonomy): Bacteria > Bacillati > Actinomycetota > Actinomycetes > Kitasatosporales > Streptomycetaceae > Streptomyces > Streptomyces sp. URMC 127. The sequence continues at coordinate 11,909 of NZ_JBPQTW010000135.1, read as the reverse complement.
ACAATCCCAACGCTTCCGAGGCTACGCCGGGCCGTACGGACCGGAGGCCTGCCCCCATCCGGAGCCTCACGCCCAACGTTTGATGACCTGCGGCGGGGAGCAGGGCGCCGGCCAGGCCTGCAGCCGGAGCTGCTCCGTGGTCTCGGGCGCGTTGTCCGAGTCGATGTCCGCTTCAACGGCAGCGGCCAGGTTCCGCCGGGAGGCCCGGATCCGGATCCACCCGGCGGGCATGCCGAACCGCGCCGCGTCGGGGAAGTAGTCGGTGCACCCCAGCACGACCAGCCGCCCCGACGCCAGGTTGAGCCCGGCCTCGACCACGTGGTCGAAGTCGTCGCTGTCGTCGTCCGGCTGCGCCGCGAGCACATGCACGCTGACGGCCACGTTGACGTTGACGGCAGTACCGATGGCCAGGGCCTCCTCGGTAACGCCGAGCCCGTCCGCGACCGCCTGCTCGGTCCACACGTCACTGAGGTCGCCATCGGCTTCGTCGTCCATGACGTGGATCTGGAAGTAGTCCGCGAAGAGCCTGAGATTCGTCACCACGGGGTCATCATCGCCGCCACATAACGCGGGGCTGGCGGCGGGGCAGCCGTGAGCGGCAGCCGCCCCCGCAGGTTTAGCCAGCAGCAACGGCGGCGTACGTCCACACATCGGCTGGCATCTCGTGCTTGAGCTTCCAGATGATGGCCATGGGGTTGCTGCCCTCGTGCGAGACGTACTCCGCGGGCCCCAGCAGCATCCACGGTTGCGCGCCCCCGATGTCGTTCTTCTTGTACCGGCGCACGAATAGGAAGACGTCGCTGCCCAGCTCCTTGTGGGTCTGATAGCGAATGCCCGTGGGCGAGGTGTGGGAGGTCTGGTTCTGGGACTCCCAATGGAAGAGCTCGGGGCTTCGCGCGTAGTCCTTGTACCGCGTTTCTGGTGAGAAGTCCTTCTCGTCCTTCTCAAGGGTGATGAGAAGGGCATCCACCTTGGCGTCCTGGCACCATTTCACTCCCTCGCGGAAGTGCCCGGGGAGGAAGCCTCCCAGAGCCGCTTGCCCCAGGGCGGGGAGGATCTCTTCCCTGCTGTAGGAGGCGTGCACGGTCAAGGGAGTGCGGGCCCGATCACCAACGAGCTGGACGGGCAAGTGCTCCGTGCGGGAGAGGTTGTAGCTCAGGACCTGGCGCAGCTCACTGCGAAATGCTGGCTGGCTGACCAGCGCGCGGAACCCCTCCCCATACGAGGTAAATCCACCCCCGAGCGGCCACAGCGAGAAGAAGAGCATGCGGGCGTACGCCTGACTGCGCTCGTCCAGTGACTCATAAGCGGGTGCGTCGTCTTCAAGCATCTGGCTATACGCGGCAACCCGCTCCGGGTCATCAACGTGCAGGAACGCCGAGATGCGCTTCAGCAGCGACTCTTCGCCATCGGGCGCGGCCTCGGGTAGAAGGTGAGCCCGGCGCAGCAGGCGCGTCCAGGAGTTTCCAGATCGGTAGAGCTCCCTGAGCTCGCGCTGGCTCTCGCGAAGGTAGTCCGGAAGGGCCGGCAGCGCGTAGGCGGCGACTTCTCTCGTCAGCTGTGTGACGTTGACATTGATCTGGCTCTTGATGTTGTCCAGGATGCGCTTCTTCGACTTACGGTCGAGCACGATCTGGCAGCCAGAGGGCAGCAGCGGGAAATCCTGCTCCATATTGTCGACAAGGCGCTTGCGGGTGAGATTGGTCAGGGCGCGAAACTGTTCTTCGAAGCGGAACTCCTTGCGATGCTGCCCGATGAAGTCGAGGACGGTGAGGACCGCCTTGTCGGGTGTGCGCCGGAGCCCACGGCCGAGCTGCTGGAGGAAGACCGTGGCGCTTGAGGTGGGCCTGAGGAGAAGCAGGGTGTCCACGTCGGGGATGTCCAAGCCCTCGTTGAACAGGTCGACGGAGAAGAGCGCCTGGATCTTTCCGTCTCGAAGGTCAGCAAGCGCCTGGGCGCGCTCGGGGGACGGCGTTGATCCATCGAGGGCCTTGGCGTTGAGGCCAGCCTGCTGGAAGAACTGCGCCATGAAGCGCGCATGGGCCACGGATACGCAGAACCCCAGGGCGCGCATGCTGCTCGGGTCGCTCACCTTGTCCTGCACTGCCTTGACGATCAGGCGGGCGCGGGCGTGGTTGCCGGTGAACAGCTTGTCCAACTCGCTCGTCTCGTAGGCGCCACGCTTCCACTTGAGGCCCTCCAGGTCCACGCTGTCGGCGATGCCGAAGTAGTGGAACGGGCTGAGCAGGTCATTTTCCAGCGCTTCCCACAAGCGCATTTCGGCTGCGATACGACCGTCGAAGAACTCGTCTTGGACGTTCTGGCCGTCAAGCCGCTCGGGGGTCGCGGTCAACCCCAAGAGCTCGGTGGGCTTGAAGTGATCGAGGACGCGTCGGTAAGTGGGTGAGACGCCATGATGGAACTCATCGATGACGATCACATCAAAGTGATCTGGAGTAAAACGTTCAAGGGCCTGAGCATTCAACGATTGGACACTTGCGAATACATGGTGCCAATCGTCTGGAACTTCCCCGCCGACCCAGAGTTCACCGAAGTTAGCGTCGTTGAGGACGTGCTGGTAGGTGAGCAGTGATTGCTTGAGAATCTCTTTGCGATGCGCAACGAAGAGCAGCTTCGGCCGTCGCTTTTGGAGCTTGGTGCACAGCGCTCGATAGTCGAGCGCAGCCATGACCGTCTTTCCCGTGCCTGTTGCTGCGACGAGGAGGTTCTGGTGACGGTCATGGACATCGCGTTCGATCTGGAGCTGCTCCAACATGTCCCTCTGATGGGGATACGGGCGCACCTCAAGGCCGGAGAGGGTAATGCTAGTGGCATCACCTCGCTGCCTACCGCCAGCCTGCCGCAGGGCCTCGTCTAGCCGTGCTCCGTCGGTCTCGGGGTCGTACGGTTCGAAGGCCGCATCACTCCAGTACGAGTCGAACGTGGCCTCGAACTTCTTGAGCACCGCAGGAGTCGCCACGGACGACAGCCGTACATTCCACTCCAGGCCGTCGAGAAGGGCTGCCCGGGAGAGATTGGAACTGCCTACGTAGGCGGTGTCGTAGCCACTGTTGCGGCGGAGCAGCCAGGCCTTGGCGTGGAGACGCGTGGACCTGAGCTCGTAGTTGACCTTGACCTCGGCGTTGAAGTCCTGGACGAGTCGGTCCAGTGCCTTGCGCTCCGTGGCGCCTATGTAGGTGGTCGTGATGACCCGGATCGGTACGCCGCGCGACGCTGCACCCGCGAGGGACTCCTCCAGCACCCGCAGTCCGTGCCATTTGACGAACGCGCACAACAGGTCGACGCGATCGGCCGTGGCGAGCTCGGCGCGCAGTTCGAAGCCCAGGTTGGGATCCTCTGGTGCGTTGGTGAGCAGCGCAGTGTCGGACAAGGGCGTGGCGGGACGGACGTTGTACGCGCCTGGGGCTTCTTGCTCGGCGATGGCGAGCAGCTGGCGCGGTCCTTCTGCGATCACCTCGACCCACTGCTGGGCGCCTTCGAGGCTGCTCATGGACTCCAGGATGTGGTTTGCCGCTACCACCTGCTCGGATGGGCTCAAGGAGGCAAGGATCCGGTGCACGGTTTGGCCGATGTGACGTGCCAGTACGTAGGGGGAGGAGTGCTCCCCCACTGGCTGCGCGGTGGCCTTCCAGCCGTTGGCCTGCAGCTCCATCAGGCGCTCTTCGAGGCGCGAAGTGATCAACTGCTCGTAGAGCCCCGGCACCGGCGTGTGGTGACTGAAGCGCTCGTTCATGACGTGTGCCCCCCTGCCTTCCAACTGTTGGCCATGTTCTACCAGTGAGGTACGACAGGGACGCAGCACGCTCTTGGCGGTAGGGCGCCACGATGCCAGGCACTGATGGGAACTTGACTGCAAGGTGATGCTTTTTGATCAAGCCTGAGTAGGGTCTGGTCATGGGGATTCGTGATCTGCTCAGCGCGATTGGTGCGACGTACGACAAGAGCTTGGGCACGAAGGAAGCCGTTCCAGCCCAGGCGCTGTTGCGCGACGTCGGACAGCACCTCGCCTCGGCCGTGCCGGTGGGTTACAAAACGGAAGGGCATGGAGGCAACGGGAACGCCGCAGAGACGCCGTGGATCGGGGTGTTCGACTCACGCCTGACCGAGGACCCGAAGGCCGGTCTCTACATCGCGTACATCTTCGCCGCCGATCTCAAGAGCGTGACGCTCACGCTCCAGCAAGGCGTGACGGGGCTCTCCGCGACCTTGGGCGAGGGCAAGCGGCGTCGAAGCTACCTGGAGAACAGGGCGAAGGTGTTGCTGGCTGGTCTTCCAGCGGAGTTGGTGGCCGGCTGGGACGTTCGCCCCGACTTCAAGAGCAAGATCGCAGGACCGCTGTCCTACGAAGCGGGGAGTGTGGTGGCGCGTCCCTACGATGTGGCAGCCATGCCGAGCGAGGCCGCCCTCCGCGAGGACCTTTGGCACATGACGGAGCTGCTTCAGCTGACGGCGGCAGTTGAAGAGAAGCTGGCGGTCGAGGGAGCGTCCGGCCGGCTACAGGTGTCCTACGCGGCGAAGGAGTACCACGCCAGGGCGAAGAAGCTTGACGGCTTTCGCCCGAAGGACAGTGGAGACTACGTTGCTCATATCCCCGAGCGCACGATCAAGAAGACTCGTGATCACGAGAACCTGATCAACCGGTTCGAGGCGTACATCACCCAGCGCGGGTTCACCGCTTCCACCGAGCATCCGAAGGACATGGTGCTGAGGAAGGGCGACCACGAGTGGTTGGTGGAGGCCAAGACGGTGAAGCGCGGCAACCCCACCTCGGCCGTCCGCGAAGCAGTGGGGCAGCTCTTCGAGTACAGCCACTTCCTCTACGGAGGCGATGCCGATGAGGGTGGCAACGCGACGAAGCCCCACCTTCTGGGGCTCTTCACCGAGGACATCAAGGCGTATGGCTCTTACCTGGAGAGCCTGGGCATAGCCTCCGTCTGGATGACGGCCGAGGGCTGGCAGGGGTCTCCCTCAGCGGTCTCCGCTGGCCTCGTCGACTAAGAGAAACGATTCGGCGCTCCACGGGGATACCTCCTCGAAGAGCGCCGAATCGTCAGCGGTACTGACCCGGGCCCTGGGGCCAGCCCCAGGCTGGGGGTGGCGGGGCGTATGGCCTGGGCAAGGTGGCTGAGGCTTGAGTCAGGGCTGGTTGGGCTATGTGTTTGCGGGTCCAGAGGTGGTGGAGGAGCTCCTGCTCGCGGGCGGTGAAGTCCGGGCCCGCCGTGCCGTTGTGGGCGCGCTGGCGGAGGAAGGCCAGGGACGTCGCGAACGAGATGTACTCCGCCACCGTGCGGGCGGCCGCCGGGCCGCCGGTGCGGCGGGCCACGTCGCGGGCGATGCCGCGGGCGCGCATCGAGGAGAGGGCGAGGGGCTCGGGCGGGGTGAGCCAGCCGGCGATCTGGTACGCCGGGAGGAACGTGCGTATCGTGCGCAGCTCGTTCTGGCGGGACCAGATCGCAAGCCAGGTCAGGGCGCCGAAGACGGGCACCATGAAGAGGGCGTAGACCGCGAGGAAGGCCAGGGGCGACAGGCTGGCCGAGCCGTTCCACACGGAGTGCAGGACCATCGCGGTGAGCAGGCCCGCGAGTGGGATGAGGACGCGGAGCACCTTGCGGCGCGGGGCCAGGGAGGCCGCGATGCCGAAGCCGAGGCCCGTCATCGTGGTGAAGAGCGGATGGGCGAACGGCGACATCAGAACGCGCATGAAGAAGGTGGCCGCCGTGGCCGCCGGCACACCCTCGTGACCGAAGCTCTGATCGGTGGCGAAGGCGTTGCCCAGGTAGAGGATGTTCTCGGTGAACGCGAAGCCCGTGGCCGTGATGCCCGCGATCACCACGCCGTCGACGGTGTTGTGGAAGTCCCGGCGGCGGAAGAGGTAGAGCAGCAGCACCGCCGCGGCCTTGCCGGTCTCCTCCACCACGGGCGCGACGAACGTCGCCCCCCACTTGTCGGCCTCCGGGCGCTGGGCGAGGTCGACGGAGCTGAGCAGCCACTCGGTGGCGTAGCCGTTGGCGATGATGGCCATCAGCGTGGCCGCGCAGGCACCCCACGAGAAGGCGAAGACCAGGTTCTTCCAGGGCTTCGGCTCGACGCGGTCCATCCAGCGGAACGCCGCCACCAGCAGCGGCACGGGCAGCACGGCGAGGCCGAGCCCCACCAGGAACCCCTCGGTGCCGGTCTGCTCCCGCACCAGGGCGAGGATGACCAGGCCGCACAGGGCCAGGAGCAGGATCAGCGCGCCGGCGCGCACCGCCTTGTTGTCCCACAGGGCGCGGCGCGGTTTGTAGCGCCAGCCCGCGGGGGCGGGCATCGCGGGGAAGTTCGGCTGCTGACCGTGGGCGGGCGCCGGCCCGGCCGTCGGCTGCTGATGGGGTGGGGACTCATGCACCCGATGACCCTAACCAAGGGACGGCCGGGCGGCCGGGGTATTCCGGGCGCCCGGGCTCCCCGCCCCGAGGCGGGGTGCGTCAGTGCGCCTTGCGGCGGAACAGCAGGTCGTGGACCACGTGCCCCTTGTCCAGCCCCTGGCCCTCGAACCGGGTCAGCGGACGGAACTCCGGACGCGGCGCGAAGCCCCCGTCCGCCTGTGTGTTCTCGAAGTCCGGCGCCGCGGAGAGCACCTCGAGCATCTGCTCCGCGTACGGCTCCCAGTCCGTCGCGCAGTGCAGCAGCGCGCCCGGCGCCATGCGCGTGGCCGCCAGGGCCAGGAACTCCGGCTGGATCAGCCGGCGCTTGTGGTGCCGCTTCTTGGGCCACGGGTCCGGGAAGTAGACGCGCAGGCCGGCGAGCGAGTCCGGGGTGAGCATCTCGCGCAGCAGGATGATCGCGTCGCCGTTGGCGACGCGGACGTTCTCCAGGCCGTTCCGCTCGGCGAGGCCGAGGAGGTTGCCCTGGCCCGGGGTGTGCACGTCGCAGGCCAGGATGCCCGTGCCCGGGTCGGCCGCGGCCATCTTGGCCGTGGCCTCGCCCATGCCGAAGCCGATCTCCAACACGACGGGCAGGGACGGGTCGCCGAAGAGCTCGCCGAGATCCAGCTTGCTCAGGCCGTCGACGTCCAGGCCCCACTTGGGCCACAGCCGGCGCAGGGCCTCGCCCTGGCCGGTCGTGACCCGGCTGCGGCGCGGCTGGAACGAGCGGATGCGCCGCTCGTGGTGCGAGCCGGCCGGATCCGGCGCCGGACCGTCGGGGAACATCGGCTCACGGCGGCCACGGGCCTGCTGCGCAGGGACCGGCGCCGCGGCGGCGTCGTCGGCGGCCGGAGCGGGGGCTGGGGAGGATGCGTGGTTCTCGGACACAGTTCTTCAATTCTACGGGCGGGCCGGAATTGACCACCGGACAGCGATACGTACAGGTCAGGGGCGTGATCCGGGCCGGTCGGGGGCGTGATCCGGGCAGGCCAGGGTTGTGATCCGGGCAGTCAGGGGCGTGGCCTGCGGAGGTCACCGGCGTGATCTCCGGAAGTCAGGGACGACTCACCGGGCGTCCAGCGCCTGCAAGGCCCGCCGCGCCACCTCCCGCCCGATCGGCAGCGCGGCCGTCGCCGCCGGCGAAGGTGCGTTCAGTACGTGCACCATCCGCGGGGACTGCGCGAACAGGAAGTCGTCGACGAGCGTGCCGTCCCGCAGCACCGCCTGCGCCCGCACCCCCGACGGCGCCGGTATCAGGTCCTCCGCGGTGACCTCCGGCAGCAGCCGGCGCACGGCCTTTGTGAAGGCGCGCTTGGACAGCGAGCGCCGCACCTCGCCCGCGCCGTAACGCCAGTGGCGGCGGGCGAGCTGCCAGGAGCCGGGCCAGCCGAGCGTGCCCGCCAGCTCGCCGGGGCGCAGAGTCAGCCGTCCGTAGCCCTCGCGCGCGAGCGCCGGGACGGCGTTCGGCCCCAGGTGGACCGTGCCGTCGATGCCGCGCGTGAGATGGACGCCCAGGAACGGGAACGCCGGGTCCGGCACGGGATAGACCAGGCCGCGCACCAGCTCCGTACGCCCCGGGCCCAGCTCGAAGTACTCCCCGCGGAACGGGACGATCCGCACGCCGGGATCGTCGCCGGCGAGGCGTGCGACGCGGTCGCTGTGCAGCCCCGCGCAATTGACCAGCGCCCGGGCGCGCAGCACCTCGCCGAGCCCCGTGCGCACCGCGACCGCCGCACCACGCCGACCGATCACACGCGCCTCCGCTCCGTACCGCACGGAGGCCCCCGCGTCCTCCGCCAGACGGGCCAGACAGCGCGCCACCGCGCCGTAGTCGCACACGCCCGTCGAACCGACGTGAATGGCCCCCACGCCGCGGACGTGCGGCTCGTACTCGGCTATCTGGGCGGGGCCGAGCTCGCGCACCGGCACGCCGTTCTCCCTGCCGCGCTGGACGAGGGCGTGCAGCCGGGGCAGCTCCGCGTGGTCCGTGGCCACGATCAGCTTGCCGCTGACCTCGTGCGGCAGGCCGTGCTCGGCGCAGAACTTCACCATCTCCGCCGCGCCCCGCACCGCGAACCGCGCCTTGAACGACCCCGGGCGGTAGTAGATCCCGCTGTGGATCACTCCGCTGTTGCGCCCCGTCTGGTGCAGCGCGGGCCCCGGCTCCTTCTCCAGCACCACGACGTGCGTACCCGGCCGGGCGCGCGTGATCGCATAGGCCGTCGACAGGCCCACGATGCCGCCGCCGACCACCAGCACATCGCAGTCGTACGCCCTCACCACGTCACCTCCCCGCGCCTGCCGGACCACCCGCGACCGGGCATCCGGGACCCCTCGGCGCCTCACCCACGTCCCCCATCATGACCTGCGCCACTGACATCCGGTCGAAACCCAGGTCAGAGGGGATTCCCGGGCGGGGGAGACCCCGGAACCGAGGGAAGGTGATCACGCGGCCACGTGAAGGTGGTCACGCGGTCACGTGAAGGTGGTCACGCGATCACGCCAGCGACACCAGCAGCGGCCGCGCCCTCTCCCGCAGCTCCATCACCCGCGGCTCGTCCCCGTACGGCTCCAGCCGGTGCAGCAGATCGCGGACGTACTCCGTGGTGCGCGCCGAGGAGATCCGGCCCGCGACCTCGACGGCCCGCGTGCCGGCCGCGCAGGCGGCGTCCAGATTGCCGGACTCCAGCTCGGCGACCGCGGACACCACGAGCCGCAGCCCGTGCGAGCGGACGAACTCCTCCGTCGGCCGCGCCAGCGCCTGCTCCGTGAAGCGCTGCACCTGCCGCGGCATGCGCAGGTCGCGGTAGCACTCGGCGGCGTCCGCCGCGAACCGCTCGTGGCTGTAGAAGTCGAGCCAGGACGGGTCGGGATCGCCCGTACGGGCCCGCTCCAGCCAGCCCTCGGCGGCCTTCAGTGCGGCCCCGCACGCAGGGGCGTCCCCGGCCTTGGCCTGGGCCCGGGCCTCGACCAGGCGGAAGAAGCTCATGGTGCGGGCGGTGGCCAGGCCGCGGTTGCGCTCAAGGGCCGCCTGCGCCAGGTCGACGCCCTCGTCGGCGAAGCCGCGGTAGGTGGCCTGCAGGCTCATCGAGGCCAGCACATAGCCGCCCAGCGGCACGTCGGCGGCCGCGCGGGCAAGCCGCAGGGCCTGGATGTAGTAGCGCTGCGCGGCCTCCTGCTGGCCGGTGTCGAAGGCCATCCATCCGGCGAGCCGGGTCAGCTCCGCCGTGGCGCCGAAGAGCGAACGGCCCACCTCGTCGCTGTACGAACCGAGCAGCAGCGGCGCCGCGTCGACCCGCAGGCACTCCGGGACCATCGACGAACGCCAGTCGCCCCCGCCGTACTTGGAGTCCCAGCGGCGCGCGTCCTCCGCGGCCTCGCGCAGCTTGCTGACGTCACTGTGGCCCACGCGCTGCGGTATGGCGCCGTCCGGGCCGCCCCCGCCCTCGGCCTCCCCGGCGGCGGTGTGGGCCTCGCGCGCGACCGAGCTGTCGGCGGGGGTTATCAGCCACCGGGAGGCGGGCGTGGCGTAGGCGCTGACCGAGAAGGATCCGGCCAGGCTCTGCCAGATGCCGCCGCCCCCTCGGCGACCGGCGAGATCCAGCCTGTACAGCTCCGTCGCGGAGCGCACGGCCTGGCCGACATCGCGCGGAAAGGAGAGCCCCACCTCCGGCGCCGGATCCGCGTCCGCGAGGCCGATCTCGTGCAGCGGGACGGGCCGGCCGAGCTTGCCGGCGATGGCCGCGGCGATCAGATGGGGCGCCGCTCCCTGAGGCACCATGCCCTTCGAAACCCAGCGCGCGACGGACGTCTTGTCATAGCGAAGCGTCAATCCGCGCTGCGCACCGAGGTCGTTGACCCTGCGCGCGAGACCGGCGTTGCTGATCCCGGCGAGGGCGAGGACGGTGCCGAGCTTCTCGTTCGGCCCGCGAGGCTCCCTGGACATGCGCACCCCTCGACAACGCGACGCCCGCCCCGGCATAGGCGCGGGGCATTCGTAAACCCAGCGTAGTTCCCCGCATCCCGACCGTTAAGAGGCGATGTCCCGGATGGCGAGATTCTGGTCCGTGCGGACGTGCACCGAGGGGCACGTGCTCCGGTTGTGTGTGGCTGTGCGCCCGCCGTGCGCTCTGTCCGCGCCATCAAGGGAGCGCTTCCATGGGAGTTGCGTGGGTTGGCCCGCTGCACTGGATCCAGTGGGCTGGGGGAAGCCGCCGCCTCATTCCCCGCGGGCGGCGGACCGGTCCGGGAGGCGGCTGACCGCCTCCCGGACCGTGACGCGTGGGTCGAAGCACTGGGCGAGTGCGCCCCCGCGGCAGCGCTGCCGCTAGTTTGGCCGGATACCGCCGTCCGGAACGCTGCCTTCGGCCGCCCAACGGCGCGCGCCTGCCGGGTGGTTGGCGTCACGGCTGTCGTTCTGCTGCCGCTCGCTGCTGTCGTGCACGCGCGCGTGGCGCTCTTCGCCGCCCGTACGTGACAGCATGGAGCTGCTTGCTGCTTGCTGCCTGCTCCTCGTCTCTCACCGGTTGCGCGCGGCATGACGGGGAAACACGTACCCGCAGAATCCAGCGCGTTGGGTGAAAGCGGCGACCGATGTGTTGCCTCTTTCGTGGTGGTCTCGTTGTGGCAACCGGTGACTTCCTGTGCATGATGACTGCGGACGGCGGCGCTTGATGGCCGTCCAGCCGGTGCGTCGGTACGTTCACGTTCGTTCGTTGTCCACGTCGGTTGTCCACAGCCTGTGGAGGCGTCATGCGCTGGGTGGTGGGGTGGAGCAGCACCACCTCGGGAACCGTGCCGCAACGTGCCGCACCCCCCGGCCCGCCCGGCGGGCACGACGACTTCGACGCCCCCACCGTCCACCCCGTCGGCGCCCAGCTCCTGTGGGGCGACCCGGCCCCCCTGTGGGCCGTCGGCGACTGGCGCCCGGACGAGATCCGCGTCGTCCGGCTCGACCCCCTCACCCGCCTCGCCGTGCTCGGCCGCTGCGGCGCCGCCGACGAGCAGCTGCGCGCAGGCCTCGTCGCCGCCCGCGGAGGCGCCCTGCGCCACCTCACCGCCTGGCCCGGCAGCTACACCGCTGTCGCCCAAGTGGGCCGCCGGACCACCGTCGTGGGCGACCTCGCAGGCGCCCGGCCCGTCTTCCACACCGCCTGGGCCGGCGGCACCGCCTACGCCACCGCCGCCCTGCCCCTCGCCGACCTCATCGAGGCCCAGCTCGACATCGGGCACCTGGCCGCGCTCCTCGCCTGCCCCGACTCCCCGGAGGCCCTCGCCGACGGCACTCCCTACAAGGGCGTGCGCCGCGTGCCGCCCGGACACGCCCTCGTCCTGCGTGACGGCACCCGCGACATCACCGGCTACGAGCCGACCGCGTCGCTCGCCGTCTCCGCCGCCCAGCTCCCGCCCGATCAGGCCGTCGAGGGCATAAGGAACGCCCTCGTCGAAGCCGTCCGCACCCGCCTCGCCGCCCCCCGGCACGCC
>NZ_JBPQTW010000134.1:0-18006 GCF_051386535.1 Streptomyces sp. URMC 127 | reverse complement strand
CCCGCGGCCGCCCCGCGGGCCCCCGGCACCCCACCGCTCCGACGGAGTTGAGGAGAAAGGTTTCCGCGCATGGAGAAGACCGCCACCGACGAGATCAAGGACCGCCTCCGCAAGGTGCTCGTCGACTCCCTGGAGCTCCCCATGGAGCCCTCGGACGTACCCGACCAGGGGCTCGTGGACAAGCTGGGCCTCGACTCGATCAACACCATCGAGTTCCTCATCTGGGTCGAGAGCGAGTTCGGCATCGAGATCGCCGACGAAGACCTGTCGATCAAGCTCATCGACAGCCTCGACCTGCTGGCCGGCTACGTCCGCGAGCGCATGGCGTGAGCACGGCCGCCGAACGCGCCCTGGTCATCGGGCTCGACGGCATGCCCCGGTCCCTGCTGACCCGGCTCGCCGCCGAGGGCACCATGCCCCGCGTCGCCGGGCTGCTCGCCGAGGGCCGCTGCGCCGAACTCCTCGCCCCCGTGCCCGAGATCAGCTCGACGTCCTGGGCCACCTTCCTCACCGGGACCAACCCCGGCCGGCACGGCATCTACGGCTTCACCGACCTCACGCCCGGCGGCGGCTACGGCATCCGCTTCCCGGGCCTGCCCGACCTCCGGGAACCCCCGCTGTGGGAACTCGCCGCCCGGGCCGGCCGGCGCACCCTGTGCCTGAACGTCCCCGGCACCTACCCCGCCCCCGCCACCGGCGGCGCGGTCGTCTCCGGCTTCGTCGCCCCCGACTTCCAACGCGCCGTCAGCCCGCCCCGGCTGCTGCCCCTGCTGCGCGGCCTCGGCTACGAACTCGACGTCGAGGTCGGCGACGTCGCCGCCGGTCCCGCCGCCTTTCTCGACCGGGCCGAGCGCGCCCTGCGCGCCCGCACCCGCGCCATGGACCACCTCCTGCGCCACGAACCCTGGGACCTCGCGGTCACCGTCCTCACCGAGACCGACCGCGTCTACCACTTCCTGTGGCGCGCCGTCACCGACCCCGGCCACCCCCTGCACGAGCGGCTGCGTGTCTTCCACCGCCTCGTCGACGACAGCGTCGCCGCCCTCGTCGCCGCCCTCCCCGCCGGCACCGAGCTCTTCCTGATGAGCGACCACGGCTTCGGCCCCGCCGCACACCAGGTCTACCTCAACGCCTGGCTCAGGGAGTCCGGCTGGCTCGCCCCGCTCGACGCCTGCCCGCGGCCGGACGCGCTCGACGCCCGCAGCACCGCCTTCGCCCTCGACCCCGCCCGCATCTACCTCAACCGCAAGAGCCGCTTCCCGGGCGGCGCCCTCACCGACGCCGACGCGGACGACGCCGCCGCCGAGATCGCCCGGGAACTCACCGCCCTGCGCTGCGACGGCACCCGGATCGGCCCCGACACCGACGGGCCGCCGCTGCTGCGCTCCCTCCACCGCGCGGCCGAGGTCTACCACGGCCCCCTCCTGGACCACGCGCCCGACCTCGTGGCCGTGCCCGCGCCCGGCATCCAGCTGCGCGGCGGCTGGGGCGGCACCGCCACCGTGCGCACCGACGTCCTCAGCGGCACCCACACCCGCCACGACGCGGTCCTCTACCGGCGCGGCGCCGCCCCTCCGGCCCCCGGGCGGGCCGCCGCGCCGTACGACATGACGGACGTGGCCCCCACCGTCCTCGCGTCGATCGGCATCCGCCCGGACGGCCTCGACGGCACGCCCGTGCTCGGCACGGCGGACCGGCCGCCCGGCGGCCCACCGGCCCCCCTCGACACCAGGGAGCAGTGATGAAGCAGGATCTCGGTCTGGTATCTTCGGCGCCCAAACCGGGAACGCTCGACCTGACGCTCGACCCGCGCATCACGGACCCCGCGTCCTTCCGGGTCAGCTTCCTCATCCTCCTCGACGGCGACCTCGTGATGTCGCCCGAGCACCTGGGCGTGGCCTACATGACCAGCGTCCTGCGCCACACGGGCTTCACCGCCGAGATCAGGGAGGTGGAGCACGGCGACGACGAGGCCGCCGCCGCGGTGGAGGCGCTCAAGGACTACCGGCCCGACCTCGTCTGCTTCACCCTGATGAGCCTCAACCTGGGCAGCTGCCTGACGCTGTGCCGGCTCCTGCGGGAGGAGCTCCCCGGCACGGTGATCGCCTGCGGCGGGCCCGCCGGCACCTTCGCCGGCCTGGACGTGCTGCGCAACAACCCCTGGGCCGACGTCGTCGCCGTCGGCGAGGGCGAACCCACCGTCCTGGACCTGGTCCAGCGGCTCTACCTGAAGGAGCCGCTCTCCTCCGTGCGCGGCATCTGCTACCGCGACGCCGACGGCACACCGCGCCAGAACCCCGCCCGGCCCCTCATCCACAATCTGGAGGACCTGCCCTTCCCCGCCCGGGACCAGCTCAGCCAGCACGGCGACAAACTGGAGTACGTCCGGGTGAGCACCAGCCGGGGCTGCGTCGCCAACTGCGCCTTCTGCTCCGCCCCGCACCTGAAGAACCGGGTGCAGGCCGGCAAGGCCTGGCGCGGCCGCGGCCCCGAGCAGATCGTGGAAGAAGTCGCCGCCATCGTCGAGCGCCACCAGTTCCGCACCTTCGACTTCGTGGACTCCACCTTCGAGGACCCCGACGGCGGGCGTGTGGGCAAGAAACGCGTCACGGCCATCGCCAACGGCATCCTCGACCGCGGCCTGGAGATCTACTACAACGTCTGCATGCGCGCCGAGAACTGGCGCGACACCCCCGAGGACCACGCCGTGCTCGACCTGCTGGTCGCCTCGGGGCTGGAGAAGGTCAACGTCGGCATCGAGGCCGGCACGGCCGAGGAGCTCCTGCTGTGGGAGAAGCGCGCGACCGTCGAGGACAACGTCACCATCATCAGGATGCTGCGCGAGCACGGCGTCTACCTGGCCATGGGCTTCATCCCCTTCCACCCGTACGCCACCGTGGAGACGCTCCTCGCGAACGCCGCGTTCCTGCGCGACAACTCCGGGCACAACCTGCGGCGGATGACCGAGCGCCTGGAGATCTACCCCGGCACCGCCATCGTGCGCCGCATGGAGGGCGACGGCCTGCTGAACGACAGCTACCTCGACCGCCTCGACCCGTACGGCTACGAGTTCAAGGACCCCCGGGTCGGACGGCTCGCCAAGCACTTCGCCCGGCTCTACAACAACGACGACTACCACCACCACGGCGTCATCACCGAGCAGTCCTCCGTGTTCGCCTTCGAGACCTACAACGTCGTGCTGCAGACCTTCATCTCGCGCCTGCACCGCAAGTTCGGCGCGCTCCCCGGCGTCGACGACGTCATGGAGGCCTTCAAGGCCCGCGTGCACGAGGTCCGCCAGGAGATGGGCCGCTACAACTACGGCTTCTTCACGGCCAACCTCGAAGCCGTCATGAACGACACCCTCGACCCCGCCGAGCAGGCCCGGCAGGTGGTGGACGTCGAGCGGTACTTCCACGACCGCATGGAGCTGCTGCGCGACGAGCAGCTGCGCGTCGGCAAGGCGCTCACGCGGCTCGGCGCCCGCGTCGCCGAGGTCAGCTCGACCATCCCCAGGGAACGCCCCGGCGGCCTGCCGCGCCAGTACACCGGGGAGGGCAGCGGAGCCACGTGGTGAGACCGGGGGAGGGCGCGGCGGAGCCCGCACCGGCGCGGGTGGCCGTCTGCAGCCTCAGCAGCAGGGAACTCGTCGAGCCGCTGGCCCGCCTGCCCGGCGTGGCCGTCGCGGGCACCCTGATGACCGCCAACCTGGGCATCGAGGAGATCGTCCGGACCCTGGCGCGCGAGCGGGCGGTCCGCGGGCTGCTCGTCTGCGGCCGCGACTCGCCCCGCTTCCTGGCCGGGCAGAGCCTCGTCGCCCTCTTCCGGCGCGGGCTGCGGCCCGGCAGCGGACGCATCCCCGGCGCCGCCGGCCACCTGCCCGTCCTGCGGTCGGTGACCCCGCGGGAGGTCGAGGAGGTGCGCGCCCGCGTCCGGCTCGTGGACCTGCGCGGCGAACGCGACCCGGCAGTGCTGCGCGCTGCCGTCGCGGCACTGGTCTCCGCCCTGCGCGACACCCCGCCCCCCGCGGACGGCTCCGGCGGCCGTGCGGTCCCGTACGCCGTGGACGCGGCGGTCGCCCCGCCGGACCCCGCCTTCGAGCCGCTGCACCCGGTGGGGCGGCGCAGGCCCCTGGAGACGGGCATCGACGGCTTCGTCGTGATCACCGTGGACCGCGTGCACGGGCGCATACGGCTGCGCCACTACGGCTCCGACGTGACGCCCCGCCACGAGATGCACGGGACCCGGGGAGAGACGATGCTCCTGGGGCTCCTGGAGGCCGGTGTGATCGAGGACCCCGCCCACGCCGGGTACCTGGGCGGCGAACTGGCCAAGGCCGAAACCGCGTTGCGGCTCGGCCTGCCCTACGAACAGGACCTGCCGCTGCGCCCGCCGGGACGGCCCCCGCGCCACGGCCGGCGGCGCACGACCGGGAAGGAGCGCACGACCGTGGCCGACGTGCCCGCGCTGGAGGAATTCCTGACCCTGGTGTCCCGGACGCTGGGGGCCCGGGACACCGTGCTGGATCCCCACACGCCCCTCGGTGAGCAACTGGCGGTGGACTCCGTACGGGTCATCGAGCTCACCGTCGTCCTGGAGGAGGAGCTCGGGGCCGAGCTCCCCGACGACGCCGACGTGGCCCGGGCCACGCCCGCGGACCTGTACAAGGCCCTGGTGGCCTGACGCGAGACGCCGAGGAGGAGCATGGACAGGGTGTTGTTGCTCAACGGGCCCAACCTGGGGACGCTGGGCAAGCGGCAGCCGGAGATCTACGGGACGCGGACCCTCGCCGAGATCGAGGCCGAGGTCGCCGAGGAGATCCGCGGCCGCGGCTGGGGCCTGGTCGCCGAGCAGCGCAACGGCGAGGGCGAGCTCGTCGACCTCCTGGAGCGGCACCGGGACGTGGCGGGGGCGATCGTGAACCCGGGCGCGCTGATGGTCGCGGGCTGGTCGCTGCGCGACGCTCTGGCGGACTTCGGGCCGCCGTGGCTGGAGGTCCACCTGAGCAACGTGTGGGGCCGGGAGGCCTTCCGGCACGTGTCGGTGACCGCGCCGCTGTCGTCCGGCGTCGTGATGGGCATGGGGGCCCTGGGCTACCGGATGGCGGCCCGGGCCCTGACCCTCATGGTCCCGGAAGGCTGACGGCCCGCCGTGCCGCACCGCGCCGCGTCACGCCGGCCACACCTGCAGCTCCTCCTTGATCAGCCGCGCGCTCTCCGCGTCGCACGCAGCGGGCAGCGGGCAGCCGGGCGGCAGGAGCCGTACGGTGAAGGGCCCGTCGGTGAGGCCGCGCCAGCGGTGGGCGCAGGCCCGGGCCGCGCGCGCGGCCATGGGAACCAGCACCGTCACCGGGCAGGACAGCCGGCCGGCCGCCCCGCAGTTCTCCTCCGGCTGCCGGTCGCCGGCCCACAGCAGCACGTGGGAGAGCGGCGGATCGGCGCGCACGGCCGCGGCCGGCACGGCGCCCACCCGGTCACCGGTGGTGAACAGGGCCCGGGGCAGGGCGTCGCCGGGCGGCCCGGCGAGACCCTCGGGGCCCGGGCCGAGCGTCACTTCGGGAGCGAGCGCCTGCTGCCACCTCTCTGCACCGTCTGCGGTGGCCCCGCCGGTCACCACGACCAGCCGGGCCACCGGGGCCATCAGCCTTCCCGGCATGAATCCCTCCCCTTCCGTGCACGGTTACGGCAGGCCGTCGGTCATCCCGAGCGAGAAGTAGTTCTCGAAGCCCAGCAGGCGGCGCAGCCCCGGCTCGGCGCGGGCGGCGACCTCCTCCTTCAGGCCGGTGAAGAAGTTCTGCTGCTGGCGCACGTAGCCGCGGCAGTAGTAGTTGAGGATGCCGTGGCGCGGCCGGCCCGTGGTGTTGGCGCCCGTCTGGTGCCACAGGCGGCCGTCGAAGACCATCACGCTGCCGGCCGGCGCGCACACCGGGACGGTCGCGGTGTTGCCCTCGCCCCGCTCGTAGTCCGGCTGCCGGCCCAGCAGATGGGAGCCCGGCACCAGGCGGGTCGCGCCGTTCTCCGCGGTGAAGTCGTCCAGCATCCACATGCTGTTGGCCACCAGAGCGTACGGCGGCCAGGGCGGGCGGGCGAAGGTCTGGTCGGCGTGCAGGTGCATCGGGGCCCCGCCGGGGCCGGCGATGTTGGCATGGGTGCTGGAGAGCAGGAAACCGACGCCCAGCAGCTCCTCCATCAAGCGCATGACGGTGGGGTCCTGGACGTTCTCCTCGAATTCCCGGCCCTTGTTGAGCAGGCTGAAGACGCGCTGGTTGCCGCCGTCGTAGAGAAAGGCGGAACCGTCTCCGCGCTCCTGCCCGGCGACATCCAGCAGACGGCTTCTGAGCCTTTCGAAGGCGCCCGGCGAAATCGGGCACTCCAGCAGGCAGTAACCGTGATCGGCGAGGTCTCGTGCGGCAGTTTCGACGTCATTCGTCAGAGTCGCGCGCATATGGCGAGGCTAGCAGCCGCCAATACCCGGAACAACAGCACACCGGAACAACGGCACCCCGGATCAACTACGCAGTAATCCCCGCGACATGATTCCCCCGCACGCGCCGGAAGGGCGGTTCCCCGATGACGTACGCACCCACGCGACCGGACGGGCGCATCAGGATCGGGGTCTGGCTGACCCCCCAGCACACCTCCGTACGCGAACTGCGCGCCGCCTGGCGCGCGGCCGACTCCCTCGGCGTGGACTCGCTGTGGCTGTGGGACCACTTCTTCCCGCTCACCGGCGACCCCGACGGCAGCCACTACGAGGCGTGGACCCTGCTGGCGGCCCTCGCCGCCGACACCCGCGCCGCCCGCGTGGGCACCCTCGTCACCAACTACGCCTACCGCAACCCCGACCTGCTCGCCGACATGGCCCGCACCGTCGACCACCTCAGCGACGGCCGCCTGACCCTGGGCATGGGCGCGGGCTGGTTCGAGCGCGACCTGAAGGAGTACGGATACCCCGTCCCCGGAGCGGGCGAGCGCGTCGCCGGACTCGTCGACGCCGTGGCCCGCATCGACCGCAGGCTCGCCCGCCTGAGCCCCGGCCCGGTGGGCGACCTGCCCCTGCTGATCGGCGGCGACGGCCGCAGGCGCCTGCTGCGCTTCGCCGCCGAACGCGCCACCATCTGGAACACCATGGCCTGGCGCTTCGCCGAGGGCAACCGCGTCCTCGACCGGTGGTGCGCCGAAGTGGGCCGCGACCCGGCGGCGATCGAGCGCAGCGCCTTCGTCACCCGCGACCAGAGCGGCGACGAGCTGCACCGGCTGGTGGCCGCGGGCGCCCGGCACCTGATCTTCCAGGTCGGGCACCCCTTCCGGCTGGACGGCGTCGAGCGGGCCCTGCGCTTCGCCCGCGAGGAGCGAGCGGCGGAGCCCCACTAGGGGAGCAGGACGTCCGCCAGCCGGTCCACCTGCGACAGCGCGGCCGCGGTGGGGTGCAGGACCACCTCGTCCACCCCGCCGCCGGCCAGCACCTCGACGGTCCGGCGGATCTCCTCCGGCGTGCGGGGCGTCTTCGCCACGAACTCCTCGGCCTGCGCGCCCAGCACCGAGAAGTAGTCCCGCACGAACGCAGCCGACTCCCGCTGCACGTCCTCGCCCAGCGCGAAGCGCGCCAGCGCGACGATGCGCGGCGCACCGGAGCGCCCCGCCTCCGACCAGGCGCGGCGCACCCGGGCGGCGAACGGCAGGATCGCCTCCGGCTCCAGGCCCGGCGCCGTCCAGCCGTCCGCCCAGCGCACCACGCGGCGCACGGCCGCCTCGCTCAGCCCGCCCACCAGCACCGGCACCCCCGCGCCGGTCCCGCCCGCCGCGCCGCGCCCGAGCTGCCGCAGCTGCTCCTCGAAGGCCGCGCGGCGCCCCGCGAAGGAGCGTCCCGCGGCCTCGAAGTCGTCCTCCCGCACCCCCGGCCCCATCCCCAGGACGAGCCGCCCCGGGGCCAGCGACGCCAGCGAGGCCACCGACTTGGCCAGCACCGGCGCCGTGCGCAGCGGGCCGATCAGGACGTTGGTCAGCAGCCCGGTGCGGGAGGTCACCGCGGCCGCGGCCGCCAGGGCGAGCAGCGGGTCGTGGCCCGGGTACACCAGGCGGTCCGTGACGGCCAGCGAGGCGAATCCGCGGGCCTCGGCCCTCTTCGCCCATTCCGTCAAAAGGCGTCCGTCCGCACCCGGCACGGTATTCGGCAGCGCAATGCTGATCCTCATCGTCCTCCTGCCCCCTGTCGTATATCTCCGGCGGCGCGTATGTTTTCTGACCGGGACCGGCGCCCAGGTCTTCGCCGCTGTTTTCTCCGCGCACGGTCGCGAGCTGTGCTCAGCGCACCTCTTTCGTCCGAGAGGAATCCCCGATGCCCGCTGCCCGTAAAGTGGCCGTGATAGGCCTCGACTCCGCGACTCCGCAGTACATGTTCGACCGGTTCGCCGGCGACATGCCGGTGTTCACCGCACTGCGCCGCAATTCCCTGTGGGGGCCGATGCGCAGTGTCGACCCGCCCATCACGATGCCCGCCTGGTCCTGCATGATGTCGGGCCGCACGCCGGGCGAACTCGGCGTCTACGGATTCCGGGACCGTGCCGCCCACGACTACGGCCCGCTGAAGTTCGCCACCTCCCACAGCATCCGGGCCCCGCGGATCTGGGACGAGATGACGGAGGCCGGGCGCCCCAGCGTCGTCCTCGGCGTGCCCGGCACCTACCCGCCCGCCCCCATCCGCGGAGCGATGGTCTCCTGCTTCCTGGCCCCGTCCACGCAGGCGCAGTACACCTCGCCGCCCGGCCTCGCCGGCGAACTGCACGAGCTCACCGGCGGCTACGCCCTGGACGTCGAGGACTTCCGTTCCCCCGAGCTCGGCCGTGTCTCGCAGCAGATCTTCGACATGAGCGAGCAGCGCTTCGAGGTCGCCCGCCACCTCGCGACCACCCAGGAGTGGGACTTCCTCTCCTTCGTGGACATGGGGCCCGACCGCCTGCACCACGGCTTCTGGAAGTACTGCGACCCCGGCCACCCCCGGCACGAGCCCGGCAACGCCCACGCGGGCCTGTTCCGCGACTACTACCGCGCCCTCGACCGGCACCTGGGCCGCTTCCTGGAGTGCCTGCCCGAGGACACCGCCGTGCTGGTCGTCTCCGACCACGGGGCACAGCCCATGGTGGGCGGCTTCTTCATCAACGAGTGGCTCCGCAAGGAGGGCCTCCTCGTCCTCACCGAGGAGCCCGCGGGTCCCACCCCCGTGAGCGCCGCCCGCATCGACTGGAAGCGCACCACCGCCTGGGCCGAGGGCGGCTACTACGGGCGGATCTTCCTCAACGTCGAGGGCAGGGAGCCGCACGGCACGATCCCCGCCGCCGAGTACGAGAGCACCCGCGACCTGCTTGCGGCGGCCCTGGAGGCCGTGCCGGACGACCAGGGGCAGCCGATGGGCACCCGCGCACTGCGCCCCGGCGAGCTCTACCCGGAGGTCAACGGCATCGCCCCCGACCTCCTGGTCTACGTCGGGAACCTGCGCTGGCGGGCCCTGGCCACGCTCGGCATGGGCAAGGGCCTCTACACCACGGAGAACGACACCGGGCCGGACCACGCCAACCACGGCGACACCGGCATCTTCGCCCTCAGCGCGCCCGGCGTCACCCCCGGACCCGCCGGCGGCCTCTCGCTCTACGACGTCGCCCCCACCCTCCGGGCGCTCCTCGGCCTCCCGCCGCGCGGCTCCCGCCGGCCCGTGGCCTGACCTCATCCGCCCAGCAGCGCGTAGGGAGTGGGCGGCCCGGCCGGCCGCCCCTCCCCGTGCACCGTGTGCCGCCGCCGGTAGGCGTCCAGTTCGTTCGTCAGCCGCTCCCAGACGGCGGAGGAGCCCCCCGCCCCGCCGGGCCGTTCCAGGTCGACGAGACGGTAGTCGTTGACCCACACCCGGTCCGCGCGCAGCCGCTCGGCGACGGCGCGCGCCCGCGCCGGATCGGCGGACCAGACCCCGGCGCTGAGCCGGTAGCGGGTGCCGTTGGCGATCCGCACCGCCTCCTCGTCACCGTCGGCACGCAGGACGGACAGCACCGGCCCGAAGATCTCCTCCTGCGCGACGGCGTCCCGCTCACCCACCGAGGTCAGCACCGTGGGCCGGAAGTACGCGGCCGCGTCCAGCCCCTCGCCCAGCTCGCCCGCGGCCGGGGAAGCGCCGCCGCACGCCAGCCGGGCCCCCTGGGACAGGCCCAGCTCCGTGAAGCGCCGGGCGGTGCGGGCCTGGCTGCGCGACACCAGCGGACCCAGGTCGGTGGCCTCGTCCAGCGGGTCGCCCAGCCGCAGCCGCCCCACCCGCTCGACGAGCAGCCGCACGAACTCGTCGTGGACGGCCGTGTGCACCACGGCCCGGGTGCCCGCCATGCACACCTGCCCGTTGTGGAGGAACGCCCCCCACACCACACCCCGCACGGCCTGCTCCAGATCGGCGTCCGCCAGCACCAGGTTGGGCGACTTGCCCCCCAGGTCCAGGCGCGCGCTCGTGCCCGCCGACGCCGCCCCCTGCCGTACGGCCTCACCGGTCTCGTCGGACCCGGTGAACGCCACGAGATCGACCCCCGGGGCCCGCACCAGGCTCTCCCCGGTCACCGCCCCCGGACCCGTGACCACGTTGACCACACCCGGCGGCAGCCCGCACTCGTGCAGCAGCCGCACCAGGCGCAGCACGGACAGCGAGGCGAACGAAGCCGGCTTGATCACACACGTGTTGCCCGCGGCGACGGCGGGAGCGATCCGCCAGGCGGCCAGCAGCAGCGGCAGGTTCCACGGCACGATCGCGGCCACGACCCCGGCCGGCCGCCACACCGCGTACGCGCCGCCGCCCCCCGGCTCCCGCTCCGGCACCCGCTCCGCCCACCAGGCGCTCCACTCGAACGCCCCCGCCGCACCCGGCACGTCCGCCTCGCGCGCCTTGCGCACGGTCGCGCCGTTGTCGCGTACCTCCAGCCGTACGAAGTCCGCCGCCTCGCCGGCCAGCCGCTCCGCCACCGCGCGCAGCAGGCGGGCCCGCTCCCGCGCCGGCATCCGGGGCCAGGGACCCTCGTCGAAGGCCTTCCGCGCGGCCGTCACCGCCCGGCGCACGTCCTCGGGGCCGCCGCTCGGGACGTCCGCCAGATGACGCCGCGTCGCCGGCTCGAAGCTGCGCAGGACGGCGCCGTCACAAGCCGGCACGGCCCGGCCGCCGATGTACATGGGGAACTGCTCGGCCACGCTCTCCATGGGCCTCACCGTCTCCTTGTGTCGTCCGTGAGGAGCGCCCCGCCGGAAAGGCGCGAGCGGCGGCCGCCCCGGAGCACGGGGCCCCGGGACGGCCGCCGCACGCCGGCTACGCGGGCAGGGGCGGGATGTTGGGGTTGAACCGGAAGACGTTGCCCGGGTCGTGCCGCGCCTTCAGCTCCCGCAGCCGGGCGTAGTTCTCCGGCGTGAAGGCGCCCCGGGTGACGTCCACCGACGTGTTGTGGCCCGCGAGGAAGTTCAGGCACACGCCGGGGGTCGTCCACGGCCGCAGGGCGTCCACGAAGCCCTGCTGCGCCCGGTCGACGGACTCGATCGTCTCCGGCTCGACCAGCGAGGCGATGTAGGCGTTGAACTCCGCGTCGGGGAAGTGGCCCACCGCGCTGGGGACCTGCGGGGGCCGGGACAGGGCGCCGCCCAGGTGGCGCAGCTCCACCCCGTGCACCGCGTTCGTCCCCGGGCCCGCCAGCCGCAGGATCAGGTCGGCGGCCTTCTCGTCGAGGCGGCGGAGCATGAAGGTCTTGCTGTAGCTCGCCACGGGCGCCGGCGGGTCGTTGTGGATCTCCCCGGCGCGCGTGTACGGCAGGGAGCCCACCGTGTCCATGACGACATTGCCGGCCGCCCGGAGCTCGGCGAAGTGGCGCTCGGCCTCCTCGGGCTCCCCCAGGTAGGCCAGCCGGATGTGGGTGACGAACCGGCCGCGCAGCGGCCCGGGCAGCCCTTCGGCGTCGGGGTACTCGGCGAGGAACACCGAGGACGCCATGTCCTCCGTCATCCGGGGCGCCCACGCGAGCCAGGTCTTGAGCACGGCCGGTGTCGACTCGGCGTCGAAGAACAGCCCGCCCCCGTACACCCGGCTCACGGGGAACAGCCGCACCTCCAGGGAGGTGACGATGCCGAGGTTGCCCTTGCTGCCGCGCACGCCCCAGAACAGGTCGGGGTGGCGCTCGGGGGTGACCTCCAGCAGCGTGCCGTCGGCCGTGACGAGGTCGAAGGAGGTGATGTGGTCGGTCGCGAAGCCGTACTTGCGGGAGAGCAGCCCGAGCCCCCCGCCGAGGGAGTACGAGACCGCCCCGACGAACGGCGCCGAGCCGTTGAGCGGCGCCAGCCCGTGCGCCGCCGCCTCGTGGATCACCTGCTCCCAGCGCACGCCCGCCTCGATGCGCGCGGTGCGGGCCCGCGGGTCCACCCGTACGCCGGTCATCCGCCGGGTGCCGATGAACACGTCGGTGGCGGGGCGGGAGATGCCGTGGCCGGTCGCCTGGACGGCGACGCCGAGGCCGCGCTCCGCGGCGAAGCGCACGGCCGCGATGACGTCGGCCGCGCCCGTGGCGCCGACGACGACCGCCGGGCGGTGCGCGACGGACAGCTCGAAGCCGGCGAGCTCCTCGTCGAAG
Source organism: Streptomyces sp. URMC 127 (assembly GCF_051386535.1). NCBI lineage: Bacteria > Bacillati > Actinomycetota > Actinomycetes > Kitasatosporales > Streptomycetaceae > Streptomyces > Streptomyces sp. URMC 127. The sequence goes on along the minus strand of NZ_JBPQTW010000134.1, from coordinate 5,375 downwards.
CCCTCCTCCCCGGGCAGCAGGACGGGACCGGCGACGTGAGCTCTGAGCTCCTCGGCGTCCGGTGCGCCGAGCGCGAGGGACGCGCCCGGTGACTGGTGGCTTGCTGAATTCACCGATGAACCTTTCTGGATGGAGCGGGACGAGCGTCCGCGCCGGGCGGGCCGCAGGGCGCCGGCCCGCCCGGCACGGGGGCTTGGAGCCGGGCCGGTCAGTGCCGCGGTCCGAGGACCACCGGCAGCGACCGGACGGCGAGGGGCAGCAGTTCGCTGCTGTGCTCGACCGCCTCGGGCGGCACGGCCAGAGCGGTGCCGGGGAACGCCGAGAGCAGCCGGGCGATGCCCACGGTCAGCTCGGCCACGGCGAGATCGGCGGCGGGGCAGGCGTGCCGGCCGGCGCCGAAGACGAGGGAGCGGTCGGCGATCCGCCCGACGTCGAGGACGCCCGGGCCGGGGAAGGCCTCCGGGTCGCGGCAGGCCGCCGCCACCAGCGGCAGCACCGCCTCCCCGGCGGCGACGCGGCCGCCGGAGAGCATCACGTCCTCGGTGGCGACCCGCAGCAGCCCGTCGTGGGTGGAGGGGTAGAAGCGCAGCAGCTCCCACACGGCCACCGGGACGAGCGCCGGGTCGCCGGCCAGCCGGGCGGCGAGGCCGGGGGAGGAGAGCACGCCGAAGAGGTGGCGGGCCAGGAGGTCCCGGATGGTGACGAAGCCGGAGATGACCAGGCCGTGGAGGAGCAGCTTGCGGTCCTCGTCGGTCAGGCTCCCGGCGCCGTCCTGCGGGCCCGCGGCCAGGAGGACGTGGGCGACGCTGTCTCCGGGAGCGGCCCTGCACGCGGCGAGCAGGTCGCCCAGGGCCTTGCCGAGCCGGTCCCGGGCGGCCGCCAGGTCCTCCTCGGCGGCTCCCCGGGGCAGCAGCAGGAGCTCCACGTCGGAGGTGACGGCCTGCCAGCGGTCGCCGGGCAGCCCCAGCAGCTCGCAGGTGACGCGGCCGGCGAAGGGCGCGGTGTAGGCCGTGACCAGGTCCACGGTGACGTCCCCGGCGGGCAGCCCGGCAAGGACGTCCCCGGCGATCTCCTCGATGCGGGGCACGCTGCGCGCGGCCCGCTCCGCGCCGAACGCGGCGGCCACCGGCCCCCGCAGCCGGGCGTGGGCGGGCGGGTCGAGGTCCACGATGCCGGAACCCTGCGAGCGGCCGAAGCCGCGCCCGGGCAGCAGGGCCGCCCGGTGCCGGCTGAAGCGGTCGTCGGCCAGCACGGTCCGCACGTCCTCGTGGCGGGTGACCAGGCGGATCCGCGCCCCGTCGGCGAGGCGGACCTCGGGCACGGGATCCTCGGCCAGGAGCCGGTCGAACGCGGGCGGGACGGTGCCCAGGGGGCCGGGCGGGAAGGGGAAGAGCGGCGGGACGCGTGAGGTCATGCGGACCGGCCCCCGTCGCCCCGCGCGCCGGTGCGGGCCGGGCCGGAGCCGGCGAAGTCCCGCGCCAGGACGAGGTTGTCCAGCTGGTGCTCCACGACGATGTTGCCGCAGCCGTAGTCGTCGGCGATCAGCTCCACGTCCTCGGCGGACACCAGGTGTGCCGGGTCGGACAGCAGCGCGGCGATGCCCCGGGCCGGGGCGAGTACCTCCAGGGCGAAGCCCCGGGCCACGTGCTGGCGGTGGGTGTGGGCGGCGGCGATGAGGAAGGTGTCGTCGGTGTCGCAGATCAGGTGCCACAGCGCCCGGGCCTGCAGGAAGCGGCGGGGGCGGTCGGTGAAGCGGCGGGAGGACACGAGCGCGGGCCCCTCCGCGCCCCGGCGCGTGCCGAGGGCGACCAGCCCGCGGTCCAGGTAGGGGACCTGCTCGGTGCGGTAGCTCATGAACGGGGCCGGGTCGAAGGGCTGGGTGTCCTCCAGGCCGGCCCACGCGCGCACCCGGTGCGCCACCTCGTACCCGAGGTGCCAGGGGTTGTCGAGGCGGCCCGGGGCGAAGAACCGCTCGCTCACGTCGGCGCAGGCCTCCCGCAGCTCCGCCAGGGCCTGGCCCGGCGCGGCGTCCTCGGGGGCCGTGCCCATCAGCGTGCGCGCCCGGGCCACCCACTGCAGCTGGTCGGCGATCCGCTCGGGCCGCACGCCGTTGAAGAAGTCGGTGGCCAGCGGTTCGGGCAGCTGCTCGGCGGCCTTGAGGATGTCGGCCTCGTACGGTTCGGCCTCGCTGTACGGGTCGAGGCCCAGGCGCGCGGCGACGCGGCAGAAGGCGGCCTCCTCCTCGCCGGCGGAGCGGACCGCCGCCCACTCCTGCTGCAGCGGGGTGTCCGTGATGCCCTGCCCGGCCAGGCGGTCCGCGACCGCTTCCACGAACGAGGCCAGGGCGGCGGTGAACGCCGCGCTCTCCACACAGCTGTTGCCGCGGCTCGCGAAGCGGTCGCCCGGGCGGACGTCGGGACCCATGTCGGGCATCCACACGATCCGGGTCTCCCGGCCCTCGGGCACGAAGAGCATGTCCGGCCAGCGGAAGCCGTCGCAGGCGGCGCGCAGGACGTGGCGGCGCGAGCGCACCCACCACGCGCCGCGGTCGTCGCCGACGCCGTACTTGTAGGCGAAGCGCAGCTGGGATATCTGGGTGCCCGGCCGGGCGTCGGCCACGAGCGACCACCAGTTGAAGGCGATCCATTCGGCCAGGGGGTAGAGGGAGCCGGTGATGTGCTCGCGGTACGTCCCGGTGGCGGGCTCGCGGACGAGGGTCACGGGCTCGGCGCCCACCGCGATGCGCAGGTCGGCCCAGGTCGACTGCAGCTCGTCCCGGCCGCCGGCGGGGGCCTCGCGCCAGTTCCAGTGCAACTGGAGTTCAGGAAGCATGGTCCGCCAGCCCTTCCGGCCATTCGCTCGGGTGGAGTTCGTATCCGCTGTATTCGCCGGGCCGCCGGCCGGTCAGCCGGAATTCCACGACGGTGTCACCGGACCGGTGCCAGACGTAGCGCGGGAAGCCGTTCAGCCAGGGGCCGCCGAGGTGCCCGGTGAGAATGCCGGAACGGAGCGTGCGCAGCGGGGCGGAAGCCAGGGGGCCGGCGGACTCCGGCGGCAGCACGGCCGGGCCGGGGCCGAATTCCCGGGGCACGAACGCGGCCCCTGCCGAGAGTTCTTCGCGGGTGACACGTGCGGGGAGCGGGGACAGGGCGCGGCGCGGCTCGCGCCGCCGCCCGGGCGCTCGTAAGACCATGGTGCCCACCTTCCGGAGAACGGTTGCACGGAAACACAGGAACGCAGAGACACAGAAACGCAGAAACGCAGAGACAAAGAACGCGGCAACGCGGCAACGCGGAAACGCGGAAAAGCAGAAGAACGGGGGGCGGTGGCGGAGCCCGGACGCGTCGCCGGAACCGGGCTCCGCGAAAAGGGCTACTGCGGCAGCGGCGCGAAGAGGTCGATCACGGTGCCGTCGGGGTCCTTGACGATGGCGTAGCGCTGGCCCCACACGGCGTCCCACGGCTTGAGGTGGCCCTCGTAGCCGGCGTCGACGAGCTCGGCGTACTTGGCGTCCACGGCCGCGGTGTCGGGGAACTCGAAGGCGATGGCGACGCGGTGGCCGCCGCGCGGAGCCTCCCACTGCGGGTCGTACGAGCGGATCGTGGCCGCCGTGTCCCAGGCGAGCCGGACGCCCCCGTCGAGGACCACCTCGACGTGCGGCGCGGCGTCGGCCTCGGCGGGAATCTCCACGCCCAGCCGGCGGTAGAACGCAAGCGACCGGGCCATGTCCTCGACGACCACCGCGAACAGGGAAATCCTTGCTGACATGCGTTTCCTTTCCTGCACTTCTTGCACTTTAAAATGGGTCTCCGGGAGGCGGCCGCCTTCCAGCGGCGGCCGGCCGGGCCGCGAAGTCCGAATGCGCCGGACCCGTGCAGGCTAGTGACCCGTCGGCGGCCTTGGCCAATCGCCGTGGCGCTTCCGCGTGTCAACACCACGTATTGAGGGGCGATTTCAGGACAGCGGAACGCCGTCCCAATCCGACGGGACGTCACGCCCCAGCAGTTCGCACACGGTTGCGGGTACATCGACGGGGGCCGCCACGCGCGAACGCACCGCACCGCCGGAGAAATCCGGGCCCAGCGCGGCCCAGTAGGAGTCGCGGCGGTGCCAGCCGCTCTGCCAGTCGCGGTGCACGTGGGAGGCCCACGCCGGGTCCCCCAGGGGGAGGTAGCGCCAGTCCGCCGGCTCCAGGACGAGGTCGGGGGCCAGGTGGAGGGCCTCGCCCGCGTAAACCTCCTCGCGCCGGTGCACGGCCGCGAGGAAGGGCCTGCCCGTACGGGGGTTGAGCCGCTCCAGCAGCGCCGCCGCCACCTCGGCGCGCACCGCCTCGTAGTCGCGCTCGGCGACCGTGCCGTGCTTGTACCGGCCGCGCAGGTTGATGTTCACCCCGTGCGTGCCCTGCACCGCCTCGAAGGCCCGGCTGCGCGCCCACTCGGCGCGGCCGTCCGCGGCGTGGGAGAGGAAGCCGCAGGTCTCCAGCTCGGTGTTGACGGAGTGGTAGGTGCGCAGCGGCCCGAAACCGATCTCCGAGAAGGCCAGGACGGTGGTGCGGTCGTCCGTCCGGTCCAGGACGTCCTGGATGACGCGGTCGCAGGTGCGGTAGGCGGCGAGGACGGCGCTCTGCTCCTCGTGCTCCGGGCCCCGCTCCAGCTCCTGCCAGTAGATGTGCGACGTCCGGTCGATGGAGGTGAGGTTGACGATGACGACGTCGTGCTCCTCCAGCAGCGCGAGCGCCGCGCGCCCGCGCTGGACGTCCGCCTCCAGCAGCGAGGGCAGCAGCTCGTCGCGGTCCTGGCCGGTCCAGAAGACCGACACGTCGTGGACCGGCCGGACGCCTTTCGCCGCCAGGGTGCGCTGCAGGCTCCGCGGGTGGCAGGCGTGGAGGGTGGCGTACATCGGATACGTGATCAGCGAGCCGTCGAACGGCTCGGGGGGATGGGTGCCGAACACGCCGATCGAGGCGAACCTGACGCCGGCGAACACCTCCTGCTGCCACAGCAGCGGGAAGCGGCGGTCCTTCGAGGTGAGGACCTGCGGGGCGTACTCGGGATCGTGACAGGTCCAGTAGGAGTAGAAGCCGTGCCGCCCGGCCCGCCGCCCGGTCAGGACGCTCAGCAGGCCCGGCGGCTCGTACGGCGTGCCCTCCGCGCGCAGCGGTCCGTGGACGCCCTGCGCGCGCAGCCGGGCGAACCCGGGCAGGAGGCCCTTCGCGCACCACCGCTCCAGCAGCTCGGGCGCGGCTCCCTCGGTGATGATGACGACGACACGCTGGCGAAAGGTCACGTACGACTCCCTCGGTCTGCTGGGCAGTTGGCATACCGGTCATCGGAGAACGTGGGGGAGCGAGGTGCGGGGGCCGGGCAACGAGGAGG
>NZ_JBPQTW010000133.1:0-18113 GCF_051386535.1 Streptomyces sp. URMC 127 | reverse complement strand
GGTCGTGCTGCCGAGAGGTCATGGCGCCCATGCTCAGCGGTGCGCGCGCCGCGCATTCGCGTAGTTGCGGAAGTCGGGACAGGGCGGGGCGCGGTGCGCTATTTTGCGCGCCGCATATGCCAACGGCGTTTCGGGGTGCGCCCGGGTGCGCCGGGGGCGTGCCGGGGTACGAGGGACCCCGGGCCGGGGTGCGGCGCGCCTCAGGGCGTGCCGGTCACTCGCCGGTCCCGCCGCCGCGCAGCAGGTCACGGCCGAATTCGACCATCTTCTTCGCGTAGTCCTCGCTCCACTCGGCGCGCTCGGCGATCACGGCCGTCGACAGCCGGTCGAAGCGCCGGGGGTCGGCGAGCTGCGCCGCCGCCACCGCCTGGAACTCGGTCGCCCGGTCGGCGGCGGCCCGGAAGGCCAGCGCGAGCTCCGTGGAGCGGGCCAGCAGCTCCCGGGGATCCTCGATCGACTCCAGATCGAAGAAGTGCTCGGGGTCGGCGACCGCCTCCGGGGGCTCGAAGAGCAGCTGCGCGGGCTTCAGACGACGCGGCCGGTCGCTCGGGCCGGCGTCGGGAGCCGACTGCGGCTCGGACATGTACATACCTCCAGGATCGTCTGCACCGCCCTCCATTGTCCTGCGCGCCGCAAGGGCGCCCCGCCCGCCGGGGCGGGGCCCCGGCGGTGACGGCACCGGTCGCTCTGCGGCAGGCCGCCTTTCTTCGCCGGGCAGGCGCGTTTCGGCTGAGCGCCGTGGCGGGCCGCACCCGGTCTCACGGGCGCCACCGCACCCGGTGCTCGTTCAAGTGCGCCAGCACCGCATGGTTCGCTTCCCACCCCTGGGAAAACAAGATCACCAAATTTGGACCCCAGGGCTCCGGTAACGGAAGGTGAGGCTATGTCCAGTGCACGACTCTTGCCCGGTATGCGGGTCCTCAAGGTCCGGCGCATCAGCCGGGACACCGAGGACAGCTCCGCCCTGTTGCGACAGGGAGAGGAGCTGGACCGGGCGGCGGACGAGGGCCGCTTCGTCATCGCCGGTGAGGTCGAGGACGTGTGTGTCTCGGGCGCGGTCAACTTGGACGACCGGCCGAAGCTGGGCCGGTGGATGAAAGACCCGCTCTGGCACGAGTGGGACGCGATCATGGTCACGTCGCTGGACCGGATCACTCGGGATCAGCACCACTGGGACAGGTTCGCGGAGCGCTGCCACAAGGGCGGCAAGGAGATCGTTTGTCTCGATGACCCCAGCCTGGACATCCACACGCCCACGGGCCGGATGATCGCCTACATCAAGGCGACCCAGGCGCAGGAGTACCGCGAGGCCATCGTCAAGAAGCGTCGGAACCAGACGCAGTACTACCGGGACGCCAGCCTCTGGGGCGGGGGCACCTGGCCCTTCGGCTATCGGCCGGCCATGGTCGATCACCACGGCAAGCAGCGTTTCAAGCTGGTCATCGACCCGGTGACAGGGCCACTCATCCGGGAGGCGTACGAGCGGATCGCGGAGCAGGGGTGGTCTATGGGGCGGCTCTGCACCGACTGGAACTCTCGTCCCCGGCACGTCGCGGATTGCGTGGAGCAAGCCAGCAAGGAGCCACAGTGTGACTGCCCGCGCGGGGTTCTGACCTCTCAGGACTACCAGCGGAGCGTTAACGCCGCAGAGAAGAAGGTGGGCGTCAAGACGACCATCAAGGGGACCAAGTGGAGCACGTCCACTCTCGGCAAGATGCTGAAAAAGCCCACGCTCAAGGGTGTGGCCATGCACAAGGGCGAACCGCTGCTGAGGGATGGACTTCCTGTCCGATGGGCTGACCCAATCCTCACGGATGACGAGTTCGACAAACTACAGATTGCCGTTGCCGAACTGGGGAAGTACCGGGCGGGGATCAAGTCCAACGCGGCCCCCATGACGGGAGTCTTGTACTGCCCTTGCGGAATGAAGTGGTACGAGAACAGCTCGCTCGTGACGCTGCGGTCAGGGGAGACGAGGAAGCACAAGTATTTCCGCTGTTCGTCCTGGTCCAACGGTAAGGCGTGTCAGTTCTCTGCGTCGTGGCCGCAAGAGGAGATCTACACGGCGGTTGAGGAAACGTTCCTGTCGAAGTTCGGGGACCAGCACATAACAGAGCGTTCGTACATCCCTGGGAAGGACAACAGGGGGCAGATTAAGGAACTGGAGGCGGCCATGGAAAACCTTTCCCAGGCCATCGCCCAAGCTTCTTCCGCTGCCGCTGTTACGGCGCTCACTGCGACGCTTGAGCGTCACGCCACGAACCTGGCAACTCTGCAAAAGGAACCCTTCATCCCCGGCCGCTGGGAGGAGACGAGCACTGGCCAGACGTACCGCGCGAAGTGGAACCAGATGGCCGATTGGAAGGAGCGCGGATCTTTCCTTCGTAAGGCTGGGTTCCGAATGTTCATCGTAGGCAGCCCTAAGCTCGGGCTTGCCATTGGACTGATCACACCGAAGGACCTTCAAGCACGAGCGAGTGACGCGCTACAAGGAGCCTGGACATCCAGCGACGGTGAAGAGTACGAGCGCGGGGCGTACGCCGCTTTCCTCGGCATGATGGATGAGCTGATCCAAGAGATAACCGACCTGGAAGAGCTGAAGCGGGAAAAGCACCAGGACGCTTACTAGACACCGACGAACCATCGCGGGGCCCGGCGCTGTCCGGGCCCCGCATTTGATTGAGAGGAGCTTCATGGCGAATCCCGTTTACCCCCGTCAACTGCTGTCCGCAACGTATGACGTCAAGGAGGAATGGAGCCGAGCCCTGCTCGACTCTTTCGGGCCGGGGGGCCTGCTGGCGAGGGAGGCCCCTGACTTCGGCCGCGAACATCTGCTGTGGGCTCTGGTGCAACTCCGCTGCGTCAACGGGCGCACCGGAGCGATGTTCACCGGCGATACGACGATTTCGCAGATGTTGGGATACAACACCAGGGACCTGCCGGGGAAGCAGTGCCGGGAGACGTTGACGCGGTTCGGCTTCTTCACCCAGCACGGCAAGAAGGGCCGGGCTGCGTACCTGTTGCTGTCGGCTCCTGTCGCCGTCCTGGACGACTATCCGACGTTGGCCGGGGCCGTTCGCGGTGAAGTGGTCACGGTGCCCGACACGAAGCCCAGCAGGCCGAGGAAGAAGGCGACGTCGGTAGATGGGGAGTCACGGCCGGCTCAGCCCTCCGTAAACGGAACGGGCGAGGCTTGTTCGATGCACCCGGATGGGGCGTGCCCGGACTCGAACGACCCCTTCGGTGGGCCAGCTCCGTGGGAGTTGGTGGGATGCACGCGCACCCAAGCTGCGGAACCCTTGCATTTTCCCGCTGTGCCGGGGACTTAGTTGGTAGTACGTAGCTCATAGAGCGTAGGTAATAGTAGGTAGTGAGTAGGGCCCCTTTGTCGGGGCCCTCTCCCATTCATACCTCACAGTCCAGGCCCCTTGAGGGGGCCTGACCTGATACCGGACCCAGCCCAGGCAGACGGACCGTTGTTCCGCCCCCGCGGCCTGTGATCTGTATCTCATTTCAGTGCATGACCGTCCCGAAGTGCTCGAAATGACACGTACATATATAGTGAGAGGATTTTTTCGGGAACTCCTCTCGGTCATAGGCGCTAGACCCCGGCCCTCATCAGGCCGGGGTCTTTTTCATGCCTACCACCGTGCACTTCCGCATGGAACCGAATGGAGCTGCCAATGTTCGACCGCCACGCTTTCGCCGCCCGTCGTATCGCCCTGGGCCTGTCCGTCGAGGATCTGGCCGAGGAAATGACCGTTGCCCCCTCCACCATCCGCAGGTGGGAGAGCGGCGCCACTTCGCCGAGCCTCCGCACGCTCGTTGTCGCCTCGCGTCACCTGTGCACTTCGCTGCTGAATCTCGTCAAGAACGAGGACACCGAGGAGCGCCGCACGGCGGAGGCTGTAGCCGCCCTGCTGGCCGACGGATATGCCCCGGCTGCATGAAACCAAATGACTAGTTAAGGAGGTGTCGCCTGTGAGCGACCCCCAGACTGATTCCCATTCTCCGGCCCCGGTGCCGGCCGACGGTTCGGACACGGTCCGGGCGGAGGTGCAGCGCGAGTACGCGGCCAAGCTCGTCCATGCGGAACTCAGGGCCCAGGCAGCCCAGGCCGGTATCAAGCTGGGCGACGACTTCACCGATTACCTGGATGCTTCCAAGCTCCTCGGTGAGGACGGCACCCCTTCGGCCGAGGCCATCGGTAAGGCTCTGGCCCCGTTCGCGGCGGCACAGCAGCCGCAGTTCCCCCACCTCGTCGGCGCTGGCTTCCACCGTGACGGCGACCGCGTACCCGCCCGCCGCGTTTCCCTCGACATCCGTAAGCGCTAACCAGGAGTACCCATATGACCTTTGCCTACCAGAACCCCGCCACCCATACCTTCGTCCCGGAGATCTGGGATGCCGAACTCCTCGTTGCCTTTGACCCGCTGCTGGTGTGGGCTTCCCCGATCGTCGCCAACAACAAGTACGAGGGCGACATCCGGAAGCAGGGCGACGTAGTCCACATCAACTCGCTTCTGCGGCCGACCGTGGGCAACTACACCATCGCGGACGGCATGACGGCCCAGCGTCCGGAGACCGTTGATCAGAAGCTCCCCATTACTGAGGCCAAGTACCTCCAGGTACTCATAGAGGACGCGGAGCGGGTCCAGCTCGCCGGGGGCCTGGACTCCCCGATCAATCAGCAGATGATCCGCTCCCTTGCCCGCGAGGCCGACACCTTCATGGGCAAGGTGATCGCGAACAGCGCCACGGCTCTCCCCACGGTCAAGGCCACGGCCGAGAATGCCCCGCAGGCGCTCTACAGCGCCATCCTGGACATGATGCTGGCCCTGGACGATAACGACATCCCGGCGGGCCGTTACGTGGTCGTCTCGCCCCGCGTAAAGCGGTACCTGATCGAACATCCGGCCGTTGCCAACGCTGCCGCGTACGGCGAGGGCGGCGTGACCGCGAACGGCGTTGTGGCCAAGCTGGCGGGCTTCACCATCCTGACCACCACGGCCATGCCCAAGGGCGTGGACATCGTGGCCGGACACAAGGACTTCGCCACCTATGCAAGCCAGTTCACTGGGTTCCGTGAGGGCCAGTCGGAGAAGTACCGCGCCGACTACATCGACACCCTCCACCTGTACGGCGGCAAGATCGTGCGGTACCCGGAGCTGGACACCAAGAAGGCGGACAACACCTTTGATGAGTCCAAGCCGACCAAGGGAATCGTGAAGGCCGCCGTGGAATGGGTCACCGCGGCCTGACCCTGAATTAGTTCGGGCCCCTGCCGATGGGCGGGGGCCCGTTCCGTTCTCGGCCCAGAGTGCCGGCCACCGTCGCCAGAACCGGAGGAACCATTGCCTAGGATGCGCAACCCCAATTCGCCACACTCCCGTTTCCGGGATCAAATCGTGCTGCCCCTGCAACATGACCTTCCCGCACCCGAAATGCCCGCAGGAAGGGACTGGACGGACGCCGAACGAGCCCTCTGGGACGACCTCTGGTCCACGTCTCAGGCGTACATGTGGGACGACTCAACCGAGCACGTTGTAGCCGCCCTGGTCGTCTACTGGTCAGCCATTCTCGCCGGAACCGCAAGCAATACTCAGCACATGGAATACCGACACCTTTCGGAATCGCTCGGGCTGACTCCAAAGGGAATGAAGACGCTGGGATGGGTGATCGCCGATGAGTAAGCGCGCCGCCCTCGCTGGCCGCACCGGTGGCCACGGTGGGCCACGGAGCAGGGACCGTTACGGCTATCGCACCCGTTGGGACTGGGAGGACTGCCAGCGCCGTTGCCCTCCGAACCCTGGCCCCCATGACCACGGGCCCGAGTGCCAGGGGTTCGTCATCCCCTACTGCTCGACGGGCGGGAACACCTCGTGCCACTGCACCCATTGCGATACCGCACGGGCTGACTCACTGGCCGATTCGGAATCGGATCAGGAGTTGTACGAGAGGCTGAACCGGGAGTGAGAGCCGGGGCCCGGAAGGGCCCCGTTCCTGGCTGCGAAAATTTGATTGGCAAACGTGGTCGGAGGAAGGCACCCCCGGTGGGTCCTATTTCTTTTCAATTACCTATTACCCCCACCATTGCATTCACTAGAGTAATGCTTCAGTTATCTGTACGTTACCGTTCCGTGATACGGAAAGGGCAGGATTGATCTCACACCGCAACGACGAATGCGGACGGCCGTAAGAGCAACGCTCCGGCCACTCACTGAGACTTCACCTGCCAAGCCCGAATCAAAGGATTGCCGCGCCATGCGTAAGACCGTGCTCATGCCCGTTGAAAAGGTTCTGTGCGACGCCCACATAGCGCGTGACGGTTCCGAGGTAGAAGCGACGGACACCCTGACACTGGGGCGGCATTCCTGGGACCTGTGCCTGGAACACAACGTCATCTTTGGCCGCTACCTGTGCGATGCCTTGGGGGCACCCTCCGAGGGTGAAGCCGTGCCCACTGAGCCGGAGTCCGTGCCGGATGCTGATTCTGTGCCCGTGGTTGAGCCGTCGTCTGTCGTGTCCGAGTGCGAGCCGGACGACGTGGACGTGAGCGAGGAAGCGAACGAGCCTGATCCTGTGCGATCCGTGATGATCGCGGGTGAGGTACCGGGGTACGACTGGGACACGGCCCGTGAGGCTGTGCGGAACCTGGGTTATGAGGTGGTGGGCCGCGCTGATGAGTCCACCGTGCTCCTGATCCTGGGTGAGGGTGGCGACCGCAACGCAACCAAGCTGCGGGACGCGTCCGAGCGTGGCATCCCGTGCATGGACGTGCGTGCTCCGGGCCGGTTCAAGGACGCTGTCCGGGCAGGGAAGTTGGTCGGTGGTGACCCGCTTCCCGAGCCTGCCAAGGTCGATCGGTCGGGCATGAGCGACCGCGAGCGCAACCGGCTGATCCGGGCATGGGCCCGAAAGAACGGGTGGCCGAACCTCCCTGTCCAGGGCCGCGTCCCTATGAACGTCCGGCACGCGTACGAGCTGGCCCACCGGGAGCCTGTGCAGGGAAAAGCGGCAGCGGCCTGAGTGCCGCGCCCACGGTGACGGCTGCTGAGTGCGGCCGTCACCCCCGGCCCAGTGACCTGAGCGTGTGGAAGAGCGCCAAGGGCTACGGGGCCAACTCCAAGCCGTCCAAGGGTGACTGCACTCCCGGTTCCTGGGTCACCTGGACCACGCCCAAGGGCAAGAGCCGTACGGGAGTCGTCAGCGACGACCCGCTATCGGTCGCCGCTGTCCGCCGTCACGTCCCGTTCAACAAGGTGTCCCGCTGTACCGCCGTGATCGTTCCGGCGGACGGGGGAGACGTGCTCCCCCTGCTGCGGAAGACCGCCAAGGAACCCCACCAGACCAAGGACGGGGGCCGCTGGCGCCCCGTCGTCTCCCTCCGCAACCGAACCAACTCCCAGGAAGTCAAGGCAGCATGAGCACCCCCGTTTTCTACGGCCCGATCGGCCGTGCCGTCCGCAAGATCGCTCCCTTTGCGGAAACCGATCCGCTCGGTATCTACGTCGCCGTTCTGTCGATGTGGTCGGCCGCGATCGGGGGCACGGTCAAGGTGTCATCCCGTGGCAGTGCCCGCCCCGTGTTGCTGTGGTCGGCCCTGGTGGCCGGAACGGGACGCGGTAAGGGGACCGCGCTCCGGGCCGCTCATCACGTCCTGGACAAGTCTCTGGGCCGCTTCCTGGCCACCCACACCACATCCGGCATCACGTCCGGCGCGAGTCTCGTCAATCACCTCTGGGACCAGCAGGAAGCGACCGCCGAAACCGAACACGGTCGGGATGTCCGGGCCCTGGTGGTGGAAGAGGAGTGGACGGAGGTTTTGAAGCGGGTCAAGCGTGACCCGTCGTTCACCACCAAACTCCGCGCTGCGTGGGACGGGGCAACTCTGCGCAACACCACCAAGGAAGAGGCGCAGGAAGTGCGGGACCCGGCCCTGGTGCTGCACTCCCACATCACTCCGTCCGACTGGGCCAAGTATGTGGGCGAGTCGGAAGCGGCCGGAGGCTCGTACAACCGCATCCTGCCCTTCCTCCTCGGCTCGGTCCCGATGCTGGACGACGACCGGGTGACCCTGCCGAAGGTGGACGGCGCCGAGCTGGCCGACGCCTACGGCTGGGCCACCGCCCGACCCCGCGTGATCACCCTCTCCGAGGACGCCCGACCGTTGTGGCGGATCGTACGGCGCTACGCCCGCATCCTCGGGGAGACGCTGCCGGAAGCACAGGCGGTGTTCATCGAACGGACCGCAGAGCAGACGCTCAGGGTGGCCGCCTGCCTCGCGGCCTCCGAGTGCTCCGAGTCCATCACGGAAGAGATGCTGTCGGCCGCGTTCTCCCTCGTACGCCGCTCCGTCCAGGACGCGGTCCGCATCAGCAAGGGAGCTACCTCCCCGAAGGTGAAGCGGCAGCGGCTCAGCCTCGCGGACAAGGTCCGGGCCCGGATCGAGATGCACGGCGGTCGGGCCACCTCCTCACAGATCCTCCCGTACGTCGGGGCCACGGCCGAAGAGGTCAAGGCACTGCCCGGAATCGTCGTCACCGTGGAACGGTCGGGGAAGACCGGTCGGCCGGCCACCGTTTTCACGCTCCGCGGTGACCATTCCGGAACCGTGACGGAACCGGTATCCCATTCTCGCGAGCCCATGCCGGCCGCCCCGGAACGGGAGGTGCAGCGAGCCACGGTCGTCCAGCTCGACGCCTACCGTCCCGCCCTCGTTCCGGCCTCGACCCCGGCCCCCGCGAAGCGGTCGGCAGCTCCCGTTCCCGCGCTTGCCGACAACCCGTTCCGCGCTCTGCTCTGAACGGTCGAATCAAACCAAGAACGCCCCCGCCAATCGGCGGGGGCGTTCCTTTGCTGCGGCGACTCACACGAGACTGATTCCGGCCTTGGCCTTGATGGTGTCCACGGCCTCTTCGGTGAGCCAGCGAAGGGGGACCACGGTCCACTTCTCGCCCTTGCGCATGACCACGGCGTTACCGTCCCTGGTACGTCCGACGTGAATGAAGCCGTGATCACGTCGCAGGTCTTTCGCCAGGTTCTCGCCGTGGATCACGGGCGTTACTTCCCTTCGCGGTCCTCGTCGTCGGCCATGCTGCTGTGCACGTCCCCGTTCTGTGAGACGCGGGTGTCGGGATCAGTCGGCTGGTCCTGGTTGGCGTGCGGGTCCCAGTTGTCCTCGTTCTTCTTACCCATTCTCACGCGCTCCTTCCTGTCGAACACTGAGGCGACACGGGGAGTCGCCCCGCGCCGTCGTACAACCCGCCCCGGTGTCACTCGACCTGTCCAGGGTTCTTGATCCACCGGGGCGGGAGCTACGCCGCCCCTGCCGGGGAATCCGAGGGGGAATGGTTGCGGATGCGTCCCGGCAGGGACGGGGCCTTACGGGTGCTTCGGCTTCCTAGGTCCGAAGCGGACGCCCTCACCGCCTAGGCAGCACCCCGCATACGAGGGCGGACCGGGGCGAGCGCCTGAGCACGTCAACTCAGACGGGGCACGGCCTGCCCCTGCACAAGGCTTGTCCGGTCGGGAGCGTCACTCTGTCCTCCGCCCCTACCGCGCCGCGCCGCCACGGTCACGGGAGAGGCGGAAACCTACAGCGGCAGCGTGAGCACCAAGCCCACGACCGCCCACGTCAGGAACTCAACGAGGCCGGACAGAACAGCCAGCACCAGGCGGCCGGGCCTCATTCCTCGGTTGCCTCGGGGTAGACCTTGCGGGGTAGCTCGTGGCCCCGGTGCTGCGGGATGTAGACCACCCCGGAACGCTTGTCGAGGGCCCCGCCGTATTGCGTCCACCAACCCTCGGGAGAGTCCGCGTACGGGCCGTCAGGGTCCTGTGTGAGGTCTACGAGGGTCACCAGCTCAGGGTCCGGTAACGGGCCCGTCTTGCGTCGCTGGACTCTCGCGGGAGCCGTCACCGCGCGGCCTTGGGCTTCGGGCACTCCGGGTGGTGCCGGTAGATCACAGCCGGGGAGGCCGACGCCCTTTCGACCGTCGTGCGGCGGCACAGCTCAAGGCTCTTGATCGGCTTCCGGCAGTTGGGACACGTGTGCCCCGAAGGGGCGTAGGTCGTGTACTCCGACTGCCGCGCATCCCACTGTCGTTCGTCGGTGTTCCTCGCCTGCGTCGCGCTCGCCATACTCGCCGTCCCCTCACGTGGTCCGATGGCGACCACGCTAGAAACAGTGGAACCTCAACTACCAGGCGGTTGCACGAGGTTGCACGTCAATTACCCGAGGGCATCCAGGGCCGATGTGATCAGCGCACGAGCAGGAGCCCCATAGACCGCCAGCGCTGCCAGTTCCGCGAACGTCTCTGCGTACATGGCTATCTCGCTCGGCTGTGTAATCGTGAGGTATCCAGAGATCAACTCGACGTTGACCTGTGCCGCGTCATAGATCCAGAACCCCTCGGCCGGCCAGCGCTCCCGATCCGGTGTCATGGGGACAACTCCCAGGCTGACATTGGGTAGTGAGGCAATCGAGACCAGGTGGCCAAGCTGTCCGGCCATGACCTCAGCGCCACCGATCCCGGCTCGCAACACTGACTCCTCGACGAGGAACGCAAACTGGCGATCACCCTCGTACAAGACCCGCTGACGCTCCATCCGGACAGCGACCGCTTCGGCTACGTCGTCCACCAAGCCGCGCCGCCGCTGGATCGCTTGCAAGGCTACCGTCGTGTACGGCTGCGTCTGGATCATGCCAGGCACGAGCCAGGAGGAGTAAGAACGGAAACGACGGGTCCGCTGGTACAGCGGCAGGCGGGCCTCCTGGGCCTGCTTGAGCCCTGCCCGCTCCATGCGCCGCCAGCCAACCCACATTCCCTCGGCCGTGCGCAGCATGGCAATCAAATCTTCGGTCTGGTCCTCGGCCTCGCACGCCCGGCACCACGCCCGAATGTCGTCGGCGGATGGAGGCGTACGACCGTTCATGATCCGGGACGACTTGGACCGGCTCCACTCGCAGCGCTCAGCGAGTTCGGCCCCTGTGAGCCCAGCATCCCGGCAAAGCTCCCCGAGTCGATCCGCGAGAGCCTGCCGGGCCTGCTGGGCACTGGAAGAAGCAGAGACAGCCATAGCGCGCGATCAGCTCGGCCGGTACTCCGCATGAGGAATGGCGCGCTCCCAAGCCGCCTCGTACGCCCTGATGTACTGGGCGGCCAACGCCGGTTCGTGCAGAACCTCCATACGCGGGCCGGTCCACTGTCCGTCGCCGCTGAAGTGGTGCAGGATCACGGTTTCCTCGTCTATAACCCACCCGTCCAGCGCGGGGAGCAGTAGATCACGCGCCCGCGAGCGAGGCAGCCAACGGACATCCTCACCCGCTGCGACGTTCGTGAACGTGCCGTCGTACTCGTACCGCACGTAGTCACTCAGCGGCTCGGAGACCACGCGCAGACGACGCATGGCCACACCCCGGCCGGTCGCCTCGGCCACCACGTCCAGCCACGAGCGCCACCACGACTCACGGTCGGCAGGGTCGTACCGGTGCCCTTGCTGCCACCGGATGAACTCGGGGTCATCCCGCATGTAGCTGTCCCGCATCTCCAGGTGCAGCGCGGAGCGCTGCGCCTTGGCGAGTGCTTCACGTACCGCTGTTGCCACCGTCGTCCTCGCTGTCGTCCTCGTTGCTGGCGTCGTCGCACATGCTTGCCACGTCCTCCGGACGGGGGATGAACTGGAGCATGTTCGCGGGCAGCCGGATCACCGTTTCATGCTCCGGCACGTCCGTGGAGTGGCCAGGGACCGACCCCACTTCCTGAGCTGCACGAATCGTTGGCTGGTCCGCCTTCCATGACTGGATGATCAGGTCCCCCGTCGTGTCGTCCAGCCAGATCGTGGGTGAACCGTCGTCCGGGGTGTTGGGCCAGATCCCCAGGAACTTTAGGGCCATTGGATACTCCTCTGCCGAGTCGGTTGCACAGACGTGCACGAGCCTCACTCTCCCGGCTGAGCAGCGTCAAGAGGGCGGGCAGGCGCCAGCGCCGTAACGGCGTCCACCAGGGTTGGCCACGTGACCAACGCATGACCAACAGCGGTCCGAACGCTGGGGCGCGACGTGCGGAGGCTGGCCGCCGCTGTGCTCAGGGACGCCAGGCCACGCGGTGCTCTTGGAGGTGCAGCCATGTGGTAAACATTGCATCCCAGCCGTCCGGGAACTTCACCGTCACCCCCAGCTGCACCGGCTCCGTCGACGGGTGTTCGTCCAGGAGGCGGTCCACGCCCGCGCGGCAGACGACGATGCACGCGTGCCGGTGCCGGGAGGCGAGCACGCACAGGCGGCCCGTCTCCAGGTGGAAGGCCGTCGCGTCGGGGCGGCCCGACAGCGGGTGGAGGACGACCGTCACGTCGAACTCCCGGCCCTGCAGCCGGTTCGCCGTGTCGACCGTGATGCCCTGCACGCCCAGGCCTGCCAGCGCCGCGCGGACCGCCGCGGCCTGGTCGCGGTGGGCCGTGCCGACGGCGATCCGGGCGGCCGTGAGCGGCACCGGCTCCGGCGCCGCCTCGCTGACCGTCACCCCGCCCCGGTCCAGCAGCCGCCGCACGACGCGCGCGACCGCGCCGACCGCCTCCGGGTCCGTGCGCGGCGTGTGCCGGGCGGGGAGCTCCAGCAGGCCCCAGCCGGCCGCGGCCGCCTCGTCCAGCACCCGGTCCGGGCCGGAGCCGTCCGACGCGACGCCGAAGGACAGCCGGCGGTCGCCGTGACCCGTGCCGCTGCGGAAGGGCGTGTACGGATAGAAGGCGGCCGACACCAGCGGCGCGGCGGACGCGGGCAGCCGCCAGGACACCGGCAGCCGGTGCTGCGGCAGCCGCGGGTTGTGGGCGAGCAGCGTGCTCACCGCGCTCGCCGACGGGTCGTACGACAGCCCGGCCCACTGGGCGACGCCGTCCGCACCCACCACGCTGAACGGATCCAGCTGCCCGGGGTCGCCGACGAACAGCGCCCGCTCGAAGAGCCCGGCCACGGCGAGCAGGGCGTCCGACCGCATCTGGTAGGCCTCGTCCACGATCGCGTGGCCCCACGGCTCGGCGACCTTCGTGTGCGCCCACTTGGCGGCCGTGGACACCACGACCGGCAGCCCCGCCAGCTCCGCCGCCTTCGCGGAGGTCACCACCGAGGGCAGGGCGTCGAGCGCCCGGTCGTACGGGCTCGCGTCGCTGCTGTGCAGCCGCCCCACCGGCAGCTCGGGGTCCTTCGCGGCCAGCCGCAGCACCAGGTCGTCGACCTGGGCGTTGGTCTGCGCGACGACCATCAGCGGGCGGCCCGCCGCGGCCAGCTCCCGCGCGGCCCGCACGACGAGCGTCGACTTGCCCGCGCCGGGCGGCGAGTCGACCACGACGCCGCGCTCCGGGCTGTGCAGGGTGTCGTCGAGGATCCTGCGCGTGACGTCCTCGGCGGCCGCGCCCGGATCCCAGCCGGCCCCCCGCCTCGGGGGCACAGCACCCGAGGCGTTCTCCGCACACACCGTGGGCGTCCTCACAGCAGATCCTCCGCGGTCACCGGGTCGGGCAGTTCGGCCGCCGGCTCGCCGGGCGGCCCGCCGTGCGTCCACGGCGTCCGCTCGGGACCGGGCAGCTCCGGGCCGCCGCGCGGGGCGTGCTCGAAGAGCGTCCAGCACACGCGGTCCCCCTTCTCCGGCACCGAACCCGGCTCGGGCACCTTGCCCCGCCCCATGCCGCCCGTCAGACGCACCGTCAGCGCCCCCGGATCCCCGGGCACGTGGCCCACGAACTCCGCGGGCTGCGCCTTGCCGTCCGGCAGGACGCGGTGCACCTTCGCCCCCTCGGCGAGCTGCGGGCCGTCGTCCGTGCGCACGGTGACCAGCGGCCTGGGCCGCGGCACCTTCGCCTCCGTGTACTCCATCACCACTTCGGTGACCTCCCCCGCGAACGCCTCGCCCGCAAGCCGCCGCTCCGCCATCACCAGCGGATCGTCCAGCGCCTCCTGGGCCTCCAGCTGAGCCTGGGCCGCCTCCCGCGCCGCGAGCTTGCGGGCGGCCGTCACCGCGTCGTCGCGCCGCGGCTGCGGCGGCTCGCCGGCCCGGACGCGGTCCCGGTGCGCGGTGTACGACCAGCGGTCCCGCTTCCACCGCTCGCCGGCCCGCTGCCCTTCGGGCAGCTCCCGCAGCAGGTCGACGCCGCGCCAGACCGCCTCCCACGTGGGACGCAGCTGCGTCTCCAGGAGCGCCCGGAGCTCCTCCACCGCGCCCGGCAGACCGGCGTCGCAGCGCGCGACGGCGGGAGCCAGGAGCTTGTTGTCGAAGGCCGGGTCGGTGGCCGGGCCCGCCGGAGGGTGCAGCAGCTGCCCCGCCTCGTCCCGCGCGAGCTCCGCCCGCAGCGCCGCCTCCGCGCCCGTCAGCCCCTCCGGCGGGTCGATCCAGGCGAGCAGCGCGCCCAGGTGCTGGTCTTCCAGGCGGCTCTGGCCCGTGGCCCAGTGGCGGCCGAGGAGCCCGGTCATCGGCAGCAGCAGCGACGAGCCGGGCACCCGGGCGCGCTCGCCGAAGTGCGTCAGCCAGCGGCCGAGGAGCGGCACGCGCGGGGGAGCCGGATGGGGCGTGTCCGGGTCCTGCTCCGCGGTGCGGCGGAAGCGCATGGAGCGCCCGAGCAGCCGGACGTACGAGACGCCCGCCGCGCTCGGCACCAGCAGCTGCGGCGCCTCTGCGCACAGCTCCACCTGGACCGTCGCCTTCTTGCCGGTCTCCGGGTCGGTCTCCTTGCGCTCCTCTAGGGTGACGTCCCCGGCGAACCCCTCGACGTACGGCAGCATCTCCTCGGCCAGCTCGGCGAGGAAGGCCGAGCGCAGCTCCCGGTCGCGGGGCTGCGGCACGACCAGCAGCCGGGGCCGCTCGCGGTCGGTGCCGAGGAGCGCGCCGAGCGGGGCGCCGGCCTCGCCCGCGGTGGTCAGCGGGACGAACACCATCGGCCGCTCGGCGAGATGCCGGTGGCGCACGGTCGTCAGGGGCCGTGCGCGCCCGTCCCGTACGGCTTCGAGGCGGGCGAGCGTCGTGATCAGAGACATGCGGCCCCGCTTCCCGCGAGCGGCGGCGCCAGGGCTTCGGCGCGGAGGGCCGCGGCGCGGCGCAGCGCCACGACGGCCGGGTCGGGGACGCAAGCCCCCTCCTCGCCGTGCTCGCCGGGCGGCTCCCCGAGCGCGGCGGCGAGCACGGACTCGACGGTCGTCAGCCCCCCGAGCTCCCCGCGCAGCCCCCGGCCGAGGGCGGCCACCGATCCCTCGGCGCGGGCCCGGGCGCGGCAGTGGAAGGCCAGCTCGCAGGCGGCCAGGCACTCCGGTGCGTAGGCGGCCTCGACGGACTCGACGGCGGCGGCGAGCTCCTCGGCGGGCCGGCGGGCCGTCCTGCCGTCGTCGGCGAGGCACAGGTCGAAGGTGGTGCCGGCGGGCAGCCCGGCGGCGATGTCCTCCAGCCGGGCGAGCCGGGCGAGCTGGCGGCGGGTGGTGGCGCGCGGCTTGCGGATGTCGACGAGCCGGGCGACCGGGACGTTGGCGAAGTCCTTCGGGCAGACCAGCAGGATCTCGTGGCGCACGCGCGCGGGGTCCCCGTCGCCGAGCCGGGCCGCGAGCTCCTCCAGCGCCAGGGCGTAGACGGCGGCCTGCCGGGCGGCGGCGCCCACCTTGCCCGGGTCGGCCGCGCCGTCGATCACGGGGAAGGACTTGATCTCGACGACCGTCCACGTCCCGTCGGGGTGGACGACCACGGCGTCGGGCTCCAGGAAGGCGGGCGCGCCGGCCACCGGGAGGGCGAGCAGCGGGTGGTCGAGGAGCGCCCAGCGGCCCGCGGGCGTGGCCTCGCGCAGGGCGAGGGCCGTCCGGGCGGTGCGGCCCTCGGGGCCGCCCGCCGTCAGGTCGGGCACGTCGACGGAGCCGGGCCCGGGGGCCGGGGTGCCGTCGCGCAGCTGTTCATGGAGCAGCCGGACGAGCTCCGTGCCGCCGTCGGCCTTGGCGCGGGCCTCGAAGGAATGGCCGCGCACGATCGCGAACTGCGACTGCCCGAAGGCGGCCGGCGCGCCGAGGGCCCGGGCCAGGGCGGACTTGTCGACTCCGGCGCCGTCGAGCAGGACCCGGCGGCGGCAGCCGGGGTTGGCGGCGAGGGCCGCGAGGGCGCGGGCGTCGAGCGGGCGCTGCGCGCTGCCCGGCCCGCGCAGCTCAGCGAGCCGCTGCCGCAGTGCCGCCGGTGCGGGTGTCGCCGGCGGCGCCGTGGGCCGGCTGTCGGGGGATCTGGTCACTGGCATCCGCCTCGAAACGTCGCTGCGGCGCTCCCGGACGGCCGTCTCCGGCAGCGGAGCCGGAGGCCGCCGCCCGGACGAGCGCTGTACCCGCCGAAGTCTCGCACCCGCCACTGACATTCGCGGGCGTCCCGGCGGTTTCCTCGCGTCCCGCGCCGGTCAGGCGGCCCTTGAGAGCGTCGACCAGGCGCAGCGCGGGCTTGGCCAGCAGCAGCCCGGCGACCATGACGGCGGCGCCCGCGAGGGCGTCGAGGAAGTAGTGGTTGGCGGTGCCCATCACGACGAGGGTGATGGCGAGCGGGTAGACGACACCGGCGGCCTTGGCCCAGGGGGTGCGCCCCTGGCGCCAGAGGACGACGCCGCACCACAGGGCCCAGCCGACGTGGAGGCTCGGCATCGCGGCGTACTGGTTGGTCATCCCGCCGAGGCCGCGGGGGGCGCTCGCTTCGCCGCCCCACCAGCCGTAGGAGCCGTACTGGGCCATCGTGTCGACGAAGCCCTCGCCCGCGTCGAGGAGCCGGGGCGGGCAGGTGGGCAGCAGGGTGAAGCCGACGAGGCCGATCAGGGTGGAGATCATCAGCCAGCTGCGCTGGAGGCGGTATTCGGCCGGGCGGCGCCGGAAGAGCCAGACGAGGAGCGCGGGCGTGAGGAGATAGTGCAGCGACGCGTAGGCGAAGTCGGCGGGTATGCCGAGGGCCGGGTGGTCGGTGAACAGCCGGTTGAGCGGGTGCTCGAAGTTTATCCGGAACGTTTTCTCAAGATCGAGAATAGCCAGGCCGTGATCGACGGCGGGCTGCACGTCGCCCCGGACCAGCAGCCGGCCCATGGAGTACAGCCCGTACACCACGGCGATCAGCGGCAGCTCGGTCCACCAGCGCGGCCGCTTCCCAAGCGGTGCGGTGCGGTACATCCGTACGCTCTCCATTTGTTCCGACGGCCAACAAGCGCGCATGCCACCGTACGGTGTACGTCGCATCGATCGCACACCGCCCCGCAGCTTCCCGGAAACGCCGGCTTCGCCTGTTGTTCGGCCGGCGGCGCGGAGGGGTGCGGCGAGGGAGACGCTGCAATCGGCGCCGGGGTTGCCTGTGACGGGTGTGAGAACTGCGAACCGGGCGACTCGGCGGGTGAGCGATGATGGAGAACGAGCAGATCGTTTCTGTCGCCGTTCTTTTGAAAACCTCCGTTCGGTGCGGCGTTCTGTGATGAGTTCTGTTGGAAAAATCACCGAAGACTGAGAAGGGGCGCGTCATGGCACCGCGGATCCTGCTGGCCCGCCACGGACAGACCGAGTGGTCGCTGTCCGGCAAGCACACCGGCCGCACGGACATCCCGCTCCTCGACGAGGGCCGGCGCGGCGCCAAGCTGCTGGGCGAGCGGCTGCACCGCGCCCCCTGGGACGGCCTGCCCGGCGTCGAGGTCCGCACCAGCCCCCTGCTGCGCGCCCACGAGACCTGCGAGCTGGCCGGCTTCGGCGACCGGGCCACCCCCTGGGACGCCCTCATGGAGTGGGACTACGGCGCCTACGAGGGCATGACCCCCGCCGAGATCAAGGCGCAGCGCCCCGGCTGGCTGATCTGGCGCGACGGCGTCCCCGGCGGCGAGACCACCGCCGAGATCTCCGCCCGGGCCGACGAGGTCGTCGAGTGGGCCCGCTCCGCCGACCGCGACGTGCTGGTCTTCGCCCACGGCCACATCCTGCGCACCATCGCCGCCCGCTGGATGGGCGAGGACGTCTTCTTCGGCTCCCGCATCCGCCTGGAGCCCACCTCGCTGTCCGTCCTCGGCTGGGCCTACGGGGCCCCGGCGCTCGAGCGCTGGAACGACACCGGCCACCTCGGCTGACGCCCCCCGCCCGCCCGGGC